>JBGSTN010000311.1:0-7558 GCA_041736455.1 Burkholderiaceae bacterium
CGGCTCCGAAGCCAAGTTGCTCGTCACGGCCGACGAAGCCCCGCGTGGCGGTCGCCGGACAGCGCTCAAGTCGAATGCCGATGCCGCGCTGACGCGCTGCGGTGGCACGACGAAACTGGCGGTCGTCAAACGTACCGGCGGCGACGTCAAATGGAACGCGGATCGCGATGTCGATCTCACGGCGCTGATGGCCAAGGCATCGACCACCTGCGAACCGGAAGTCATGAACGCGGAGGATCCGTTGTTCATCCTCTACACGTCGGGCTCGACCGGCAAGCCCAAGGGTGTCGTGCACACCAGCGGCGGCTATCTCGTCTACGCGGCGATGACGCATCAACTGGTGTTCGACTATCACGACGGTGACATCTACTGGTGTACCGCCGACGTGGGCTGGGTCACCGGACACAGCTACATCGTCTACGGTCCCCTCGCCAATGGCGCAACGACCCTGATGTTCGAAGGCGTGCCGACGTGGCCCGATGCATCGCGCTTCTGGGCGGTCTGTGACAAGCACAAGGTTACCCAGTTCTACACCGCACCGACTGCCCTGCGTGCGCTGATGGGCGCCGGCGACAAATGGGTGGAAATGGCTTCGCTCGACTCACTCCGCATCCTCGGATCGGTTGGTGAGCCGATCAACCCGGAGGCCTGGGAGTGGTACAACCGGGTCATCGGCAAGAATCGCTGCCCGATCGTCGATACCAGGTGGCAGACGGAGACGGGTGGGATCCTGATCACGCCGCTGCCGGGCGCCACCAAGACCAAGCCCGGCTCGGCGACAAAGCCTTTCTTCGGCGTCCAGCCCGTCGTGCTCGACCCCACCAGCGGCAAGGAACTGAACGAGACCGCCACATCCGGCGTGCTGGCCCTGAAAGACAGCTGGCCGGGGCAGATGCGTACCGTCTGGGGTGATCATGAGCGCTTCGTCCAGACCTACTTCTCGGACTACAAGGGCTATTACTTCACCGGCGACGGATGCCGTCGCGACGAGGACGGCTATTACTGGATCACCGGTCGCGTCGATGACGTGATCAATGTTTCGGGTCACCGGATGGGTACGGCCGAAGTCGAGAGCGCGCTCGTCGCCCACGCGAAGGTCGCCGAGGCAGCCGTGGTCGGCTATCCGCACAAGATCAAGGGCCAGGGCATCTACTGCTATGTCACCTTGATGAACGGCATCGAACCGACCGAAGAACTGCGCAAGGAACTTCGCGACTGGGTGCGTAATGAAATCGGACCGATCGCCAATCCCGATCTCATCCAGTGGGCCCCGGGACTGCCCAAGACCCGGTCGGGCAAGATCATGCGCCGTATCCTGCGAAAGATTGCCGAAGACGATTTCGGCGCTCTGGGCGACACGTCGACGCTTGCCGATCCGTCGGTCGTCGACGAGTTGATCGCCAATCGCATGAACCGGTAAGCGCCTGCTTCCTGGCGCCGCTGATGCGGTGGCGTCTCGATCGACACCCTCGAAGCACGAATCGGCCGAAGGGCCCATGACGGCTTCGAGGGTTTTTCATCTGGCGCCGGAACAGGCGAGGCAGGAGAGATTCTTGCCTGATCTTGCCTGAAGGTGTTGCTGACGGTCATTGCAACCGGTCAGGGTGCTGGCTCGGCCAGCGAGGCGTCAATATGGGTACACCGCAGCAGCGACCAGGCGATCGTCGACGTGGCGCTCCATGAGCGCCACAGCGTGGCTCTATCACCGGCGCGCAGGCCGGCGATTCATACCGATGCGAATGCTTCAGCCGGCACTACCGGTGTAGCGCCCACTGCCCAGGAACTCGACAACCAGTTCGGTGGATTCGTTGATGCGCAATTCGCCCTTGAAACGGCCGGTGATGTTGCCAGACTGATCGATCTCGAAGCAGTCGGAGCCGGAACGAATCGCCGAAGTCGAACCAGCCGGCGTCAGCGCGGTGTTCGCGCACGCCCACGACCGGTCGTCGGTTGCGGCCTCCTTCAATTGCCAGTCGGTCGACGAAGTGCCGACCACTCGCGATTTGCCGCTGTTGTCGAAGTGGTTGGCCTGGGTCGAGAGAGTACTGGCGCCGGATTCGCCAGATTTCGCAACGACGCTGTATGCGCCGACTACGGGATCCCATCCCGTCGAACCAACCGGCAGGCCGGTGGACTTGTCGTAGTAGGTGGTGCGACTCTCGGTCGACACGAAAATGCCGTTTCGGAACAGCGAGACGGTGGTCACTGCGCTGGCATGCGTCGCGCCTTCGAACGCGGCTTCTCCGACGGGCAATACGCTCAGGTTCAATCGATAGTGGTTGCCGTCCGATCCGGATCCGCTTGCCGTGTAGGCAACACCGCGTGAATGGACCGACTTGCTTGCCGCCGCCAGGGTCCGGGAAGAAGCGCCCCCACTCGCATCACTGCCGCCACCGACCGAAGTGCCCGTCTGGCCACCCCCGCATCCCGATGCGAGCAGGCTGGTTGCTGCTGCAAGCGAGACTCCGAATCCCCAGGACAGGCGCTTTCCGATCAGTGATGTCATGCAGTGTTCTCCCATAACGAATGAATGGCTTTGTATTGCTGCGGCGGATTCTATCGGCCGAAAATCGGCGATTTGGCGTAAACGGAACGCGAAACTGGCCATTTTGGCCACAGTCTGGCTACGGTTTGTAAGCGTCGAACCGCATGCGGGCGATGACGTTGCTTAGTGTTTCGGGATGTTTCCGCCAGGCCTTTTGCTCGTCCGGCAGCGGCGCCGGATCGCGTGCGACTGATCGTTCGCGCGATCGAGCAGCAATAAAGACTCAGTAAATTGGTGCGGTAATTGGTCCGCAGGCGGGACAGTTCCGCGTCGACGGGTCGGCAGGCGGGCAACGAGGAACGTTCGAACGATGGCGGTTCCGCTCCCGAGGGAAGCGAAACGCTCGCGATCACAGCCGGGTGGTACGCAGTGCCGGCGTCGCGCCGACACCGGCATCGTCAGGGTTTCGACATGCCGTCAGGCAAGCCGCGATGGAATCGATCGGTCGCGAAGGCTATGTCTGAGCGCCGCCCTTGCGGCCGGGCGTGCAGTCGGACTTGCGTGCAGTCGGACTTGCGTGCGGTCGGACTTGCCTGCGGTCGGACTTGCCGACTTGCCTGCGGCCGGTCTTGCCTTTAGCCAGCGCCTGGAGTCCGGCTTCGACCGACGTCGTCCGGCATCGGCGTGCCCTGGTGATACCGGAGTTGCCAGCGGGAGTTGCGGCACAGCCAGACGGAGGACCGCCAGGTCGGCAGCGACGTCGAACCGTCTGCCTGTCGATGACTGGACCGGTAAGTGAGCAGCGCGCAATCGTCGGCAAGCACGGCCAGTCTAAAATCCGTCGGTTCGACGACTTCGAAAGTCGCACGATCCTGCAAGTATGAAATCACCACTTCACGGCTGTAAGGTCGGCCCGACCTGCCGATCTCGTGAAACGCGGGATGCAGGAGTTGCTCCAGGCGCTCACGCGAGCAGCAGACACCTGGGTGATGGAGTTCGACTTCCAGCGCACGCAACACATCCAGCAGGGCGAGCATTCGATTCCTCGTTCCGTCGTCGCATCGGCGACCGGCCATCGATCTCCTCGCGCCGCCATCGGCTGCGATGACTGACGACCTGGAACATAGCCGACAGGTCCTGACCGATGATCCAACCGTTGCAGGTCGACGGTCCGCAACGATACACGACGGGAACGAAGCGTGATGTCACGCGATCGGAGGGCCCTTGAGCTCGACGACGTTGCCTTCCGGATCGGTGATGTAGATCGAAGGGCCATTGCCTTGCGCACCGTAGCGCATTTCGACGGGCCCTGCCACGATGCCGGCCTGTTCGAGATGCTGCAATATCGCTGACGAGTCGAATGGCTCGACGCGAAAACAGAAATGATCGACATTGCGCCCTTGTGCCCCGGGCGGCGCTCCGCCGGCAAGTCCGAGCTTGCCGTCGACCGGTACGAGATCCACGAGCGAACGCCCCGCGCGCAATTGCACGAGACCGATCGTTCGCAGTTCGCGCTCGATCGTGCAGCCCAGTACCCCGCAATAGAAACCGAGCATGACGTCCAGATCGACGACACGCAGGACGATATGGTCGAGCTCACGAATCTTAATCATCGATGGCCGCCGAGTCAGGACGGGATCGATCGAACGACGGCGGGAACCGGCACGAGGACGCTCGACCGTTGGTGTCCAATCATCACCTGGAACCGGGTCGGCGGGTGATTGCCTGCGACCTCGACGCGGCTATCCGATGGGCAGATGCCGGCACGTTCCAATGGCCGATGATCGGATGGAACGCGAGATGAAGCACGCCGGCCATCACCGCGTCGTCAACGCGACTTGAACACGCTCACGACCTCGGCCAGCAGCCGGGCCTGGTTCTTCAGGCTCTCGGCAGCGGCAGCGCTCTGCTCGACCATCGCGGCATTCTGCTGCGTCATCCGGTCGAGTTGTGACACGGCACGGTTGACCTGGCCGATGCCCTCGCTCTGTTCTGCCGTTGCCGAAGTGATTTCGCCGATGATGTCGGTCACGTGTTGCACCGAGTCGACGATCTCGGCCATCGAGGAGCCGGCTTCGTTCACCAGGTGCGTCCCGGAGCTCACCTGCTCGCTGGACGAATTGATCAGGGTCTTGATCTCCTTTGCCGCCCCGGCAGAGCGCTGCGCAAGGCTGCGCACTTCCGATGCGACCACCGCGAATCCGCGCCCCTGATCGCCTGCCCGAGCCGCCTCAACCGCAGCATTGAGCGCGAGGATGTTCGTCTGGAAGGCGATGCCGTCGATCACGCCGATGATGTCCCTGATCTTGCCGCTTGCCTCGTTGATCTCGTTCATCGTGACCACCACCTGCGACACCACCTGCCCGCCCAGTGCCGCGGCAGCCGCAGCGCTGGCGACTAGCTGATTGGCCGTGCGCGCCGATTCGGCAGTCTGATTCACCGTACCCGTCAGTTGCTCCATCGAAGACGCTGTCTGCTGCAGACTGCTCGCGGTCTGTTCGGTACGACCGGACAGGTCCAGGTTGCCGGAAGCGATCTCGGCGCTGGAGACGGCGATGTTGCCCGTCGACTCCTGCACCGCGGCCATCGACGTCGCGACGCGCTGCAAGGCGCGCTTCAGGCACTGGCCTGCAGGTGTCCTGGCATCCACGGTGGCCATGTCCAGATCGAGTTGCTGATCGACGTTCAGCGCGGTCACCAGCGCTTCGAGCTCGAGCCCTTCACTGGTCGTGCGACTCATGCGCATCGCCATCACCACTTCGATGGCAGTCTGTACGATCACATACAACGCATGCACGAGGATCATGGCGAAGTTCGGCGTCGTGCGGCAATAGGTTGCAAAGCCCGCGGCCTGCAGTCGGTCCATGACGACGTGTTCGACCGCAATGACCGCGGCAGCGAACAGGACCGGCTTCCAGTCGCGGTACACCATCAGCAGAGCGAGTACCACGAACACGCCGAAGTGCAATTCGCTGGTTCCGCGCGCCAGATGGATCTGCAACGAGACCATGCTCATCGACGCGAAGGCCATCCATAGACGCGTGGCCAAGGTAGCCGGCGCAGCGATGAAGGCCACCGCCGACACTGCGACAAGGACGCCGCCAACCGCGACGGCCGCACCCAGGCCGCCGACATAGTAGTTACCAAGTCCGACAGCGATGAGCAGCTGGCAAACCATGACCCCCATGAACAGGCGATCGCCGAAGTGATGCATCCGGGTCAGACCCGCGAGCGAATGAGAGGCGCCGTTGGAAGGGCTTGGCATGAAGATCTCCGGAGTTCAACGAATATGTGCGTCCGGCCCCGCGGGGACATACGGCAACGCGATCCATTGTTCCGCAGGAACGACTCGCATGAGCGTGCGATGTGAGACGAATAAGCGAAGCTGTTCAAGGCGAATCGGCGCGATCGACCAGAGAATGAACTTGTCCGTCCCTGCCGGTGGCGAGACATGGCGTGATCCAAGTCCGCGCACTATTTCCACCAGCGGGCATACTGTGTGCGTCCCGTAGCGCGATGGACGTCCGCGATTCTGTTTATCTGATGCTCGGTCTGGCCTTTCTTGGCTTGACCGCACTGCCGCTTGCCAGCGGTCGCAAGCTGGTCAGCTTGCCGACGTTGTACGTCGCAGCGGGCGCTCTGCTGACATTCACGCCGATGGCACTACCTTTGCCCGATCCATTGGCCGGTCCTCTGTCATTGGCAGTCATCGAACACGGCACCGAACTGGTGGTCATCATGGCGCTGGCATCTGCAGGGCTCGCCGTCGATCGAACGGCGGGCCCGCGAGAATGGCAGCACTGCTGGGCACTGCTGGCGATCACGATGCCGCTGACCATCGTCGGCATGTATGTTCTCGGCACGTGGGCCGGGCTGGGTACGGCAGCGGCAATGCTGCTCGCCGCAGCCATGGCGCCCACGGATCCGGTGCTCGCACGGTCGGTACAGGTCGAGGGTCCGAACGAAGGCGACGAAGACGATGTCCGTGTTTCGTTGACGACCGAGGCGGGACTGAATGATGGATTGGCGTTTCCATTCGTATGGCTTGCCATTGCATTTGCGCAGACAGGGGCAACCAATCTGGCGGATGGCTTGCAGGTCATCTGGGCCGACTGGTTGCTGCTCGACGTGGGCTGGCGTATCGCGGCCGGCCTTCTCGTCGGCTGGGCAATCGGCCATGGCGTGGCACGCTTCGTTCTCAGTTCGTGGGGCGACGCCTATGGCGGCGGCCACAACGCGGGCCTGGTTTTTCTCGGTGCCACATTCGTTGCCTACGGTACCGCCGAAGCGGTCGGCGGCTACGGTTTCCTCGCCGTGTTCATCGCCGCGCGGGCAACGCGTGGCCACGGCCGTTCGCAGGGAGCGGACGATTACGCCAGCCTCCCCCATGGTTTTGGCGATCAGGCAGAGAAGGTGTTGCTGGCGATCCTGCTGGTCTGGCTTGGCGGCTTCGCCGCCTCCGGTCTGTTGATCGACTTGACCTGGCAGGAAGTGATGGTTGCCCTCGGACTGATATTCGTGCTGCGGCCACTGGCGGGTCTGGCCGGGATGGCATTCACTCGGGGCGACCGTTTCCAGCGGATTGCCATCGCCTCACTCGGGATTCGTGGCATGGGGAGCCTGTTCTACCTGGCGTTCGCGTTCGCCGCGAGCGACCCCGGCGGTTTCGGACCCGAACAGACCCTGTGGCGCATCGCCGTGATGACCGTCGTGCTGTCGATCATCGTGCATGGTGCCATCGCACCGATTGCGATGCAGAGGCTGGACAATAGGCGACGTGCACGCCGGACGTTCCGGTCTGCCGTCACGGGAGATTGAGCAAGGCCGCGGCGATAGCCGGGATCATCCGTGCCCGCGATTGCAGCGCGATCCGGCGCCGCCCCCGTTCAATCCGATGGATTGCCCGGTGCCAATGCCAGGAAGACCACCGCGACGGGCCAATCATCCAGCAGTTCGGCGATCGTACAACTCGCGGGAAGTGCCCGCGTCCGCTCGCGCAGCACGTCGTAGGCCGAATGGCCGTCCGGCCCGACGGCGAGGGGTAGCGCGGACGATCCCGTTCGCGGCTGACCA
>JBGSTN010000347.1:0-3340 GCA_041736455.1 Burkholderiaceae bacterium
AGAAGAAACCGTGCCGGCCGGCGAGCCGATGTCGCCCGAGGCGGCGCGACTCTGGCTGGACGATGCGTTCGTGCAATTCGACTGCGTTCCCGTTCGTCCGACCGGTAAGGTGTTGACGGTCGACAAGGTCATCGCGATCGCCCAGGCTGCGGGCCGTGACGACTGGGATGACCCGCAGTGGGCCGGATCCTTCTCCGCCGCGGCGCTGACTGCGCTCGGGCGCGACGAACCGGTCACGATCGACCTGGTCGAGGGTCGTTTGCGCTAGCAGTGCGGCAAGGGCAACCGTTCGTCGGTCGCCGTCCCGAAGTTCGTGCGATGTGGTGGGCGTCGAATCATCCGACGATGACACTCGTTGCGCTGGCATTGCGACTGGCCGATCGTCTCGCGAATGAACTTTGCAGGACGCAGATTCGGTCGGTCCCGCGTGGTGCGACCGAACACACCCTGGCGCAGACGTTGCGCGTAACCTTGATCGGATAGCGACCAAGCCTGTCGCTGGCCGTACAGGCATGGGGATTGCGGAACTCTTCGACCAGGAGTCGCCATCCGGGCGTACGCCCTGCGTCGTGGAGAAAGCAGATGGACAATGATTCGCCCCCGCGCGCCTTCGGCGTCTTCAAGCCGATCGGGCATGTGGTCGTTTCGCTCCCGCCAAACGTCGACCTGGAGAAAGTCAGTGCCGCGCTCGCGGATGCTGGTGTGGGCAGGAGTGAGATGACGCAATACACGGCCGACGAGATGAAGCGTCAGATCGACCTCGACATGCAGCAGGCCGGTTTCCTCGCGTCTATCGGCCAGGAGATGAATCTCGTCAAGGCGCACCGCGAGTTGGCCGAGAAAGGATATGGTTGGCTGGTCGTCAAGCCGTCGAATGATGATCAGGCCCGCATGATCGCAGATGTGTCCAGCACCTTCGGTGCCAGACGCGCTCAGCATTACGGCCGCTTCGTGATCGAGGAGTTGCTCGACTACGGCAATGAGCCGGTCCAGTCCCCGGAGTCGCCCGATACCGGCCTGGACAGGGCGGCCGATGCGGAGCAACGTGCATCTTCTCCGGACAGGGCGGATGAAGAATCCTGGTTATCACCAGATACCCCCAAACGCGACAACGGTTGACAGGAGACCTCGATGCAGTATTCCACTCATGCCGATGCGACGTTCGATCGAACGGGCGTCTGGCGGAACACTCGCCTGATGACATTCGGGGCGATATCTGACGAAAGGCATTGTCGCGATGATTCGCCGGATCGTCGTATCCGGTTTCACGTGCCGACGCCCAACCGTCCGATACCGACGCAGCCCGACATCCAGCCGCCGGTCATTCCACCCGAAGTGCCTCAACCTGGTGACTTGCCACCGAGCGACACCCCCACGCCGTCGATCGATGATCCGCCTCCGGTCGAAGTGCCGCAGCCGATCCAGGAACCGCCGCAACCCGGGCTGCCACCGGAAGTCGTGCGCGGTGCCGAACGCCGTTCCCAGGGCTGACGGCTTGCGCCTCTCCGCACGCGCCAGGAGTCGATGTGTGGTGAATCGACCACCTCCCGGGAAGGCGGCTCAGCCCGTGTGCTGGCTGCCTGCCTGTCCCGCGGCCAGGTAATCCTTGACCCGCTCGACCTGCGATCCGACGGCGGCGACGGCCGATTCGAGTGCTTCTTCCGTGACACGCAGTTCACGCGTCCAGAAGCGTCTCGAACGGGAATCGTCGATACGAACCATCGACATGTCCTGTTCGTCGCTGCTGGCGGACGCTGTTTCGCCCGCTTCGTCGGCGCCGTCGGCGTCGTCCAAACCGTCGTAGGTGCGCCCCATTCCCGGTCCACGGTCGGTGTCGACCAGACCACGATCCACGTCGGCGTGAGCCTGCTTGCCTACCGCAGGAATCTCTGCCGGGCTGGTCGATACGGACTCGTCGCGTTCGTGAGGCAGGACGGGACCTGCAACGCCGGAATCGGTCGGGAGCGGGTTCGCCCCCTCGTTCGAATCTCGTTCGGGTTCAGGCACGACTGCCGTTCGACCTGGTCGAACACTGTCCTCCAGATGCGTTTTCGGCGTTGAACGAGCATTCTCATTCGGATTGTCGGACATCGAAGCCTCCTGAAGGGATGGTCAATCGTCTTGAACAGGCATGCGTCGTGCCCGAGGCACGAAGCTTGCCGCGGCGATGACGGATCCATGGTCCGAGATCCGGCGTGCGAGATCCGGCGTGCGAGGTCTCGCGTGCGAGGTGCATCCGGACGACGTCGTGACGGTGCCGCCTTGTCCGTGAATCGCAAGCGGTTCGGCGATATGCGAATGGCTGGAGAAAACGTTGGCAACACGAGCCTATTGGAAGGGACAGATCCGACTTGCGTTGGTCTCGATTCCTGTCGAGATCTATACGGCGACGCGTTCGGGCGCCCAGGTGAGTTTTCGCCAGATCCACGAGCCTTCCGGCCAGCCGATCCACTATGAGAAAGTAGTGCCGGATATCGGCCCGATCGATGTCGACGACATCGTCAAAGGTTACGAGATCGCCAAGGGTGAATACGTTCTGCTCGAGCAGGCGGAAATCGATGCGGTCAAGCTCGAGAGTAAACGTACGCTCGCGTTGACCCAGTTCGTCGACTACGACGCGATCAGCGTCTTCTATTTCGACAAGCCGTACTTCGTCGTTCCCGCCGACGATCTCGCCGACGAAGCATTCATCGTCCTTCGCGAAGCATTGCGCAAGGCGGGCAAGGTGGGCATCGGCCAGTTGGCCCTGCGAGGCCGCGAGTACATCGTGACACTCAAGCCGTGCGGTCGCGGCATGGTGCTCGAAACATTGCGCTACGCGAACGAGGTGAACAAGGCGAACAGTTTCTTTCGCGACATTCCGGACGACAAGCCGGATCCGGAATTGCTGGAGCTGGCAAGCGCGCTGATCGAGAAGAAGAGCGGTGACTACGACCCGCGTGCGTTCGAGGACCACTACGTCGAGGGCCTGCATCGCCTGATCGAGAAGAAGCGCAAGGCCAAGGGCAAGCTCGTGCTCGAGGAACGCGGCGATGAGCGTGCGTCGTCGGGCAAGTCGAATGTCATCGACCTGATGGCGGCATTAAAAGCGTCCGTTTCAGGGAAGTCGGCGCGGGCAGCGGGAAAGCACGCCTCGGCAAATGCCGATGATGGAAGCGGAACGGTTTCCCGCGACAGTGAACGCGACTCGGACGGGTCGACCGGAGGCGGCAAGTCTGCTCGATCGCGCGAGAAAAGCGCCGCGGCTTCTGTCGGTCGAAAGCGCGGTGCAAAGGCAGCCGCAACGAAAAGACGAAAGCCCGCCGGTACCACGAAGCGGAAGACGGCCGCCGCCGACCAG
>JBGSTN010000363.1:0-2349 GCA_041736455.1 Burkholderiaceae bacterium
AGTTGTTCCAGCGCTGGCGCCTCGCCGATTGGCAGGCCTGCGTGTTGCTCGGCGGCATTTCGTCGGCCACATTCGGCCGCTGGAAACGGGGCGAGATCAGCCGGCTGACCATCGACCAGAAGACCCGCCTCTCCACGCTGATGGGCATACACAAGGCGCTGCGCATCCTGTTCACCGAAAGCGATCGTGTCTACGGATGGGTGTCGAAGCCCAACTCGGCCTTCGAGGGTCGCTCGGCGCTGGAGGTCATGTTGCAGGGCCAGATCGCCGATCTCACGGAAATCCGCCAGTATCTGGACGCCGTGCGCGGATGACGGCCGCGCCGGGCGTGGTGCACGTGACCTGGGCGCGCGCGCATCGGATCATCGCCACACGTCACCCACCGATCGATCTGTTCGAGGACATCGCCGATCCGTCTGATTGGGACGCGATCATCTCGGGCGAGAACAAGACCAACACCCGCATCGTCCAGAGCGTGGGCCTGCTCGATCGCGTGCCCCGCGCGCGACGAGTCGGCGGGCCCGGGGCCAGTTTCGTCATGGCTCCTTTCACGCATGCCAGTCCGGCCAGCACCGGCCGATTCCACGACGGCACCTTCGGTGCGTATTACGCCGCACGGAGTTTCGAGACCGCTCTTGCCGAGACCATGCATCACAGTGCGAAGTTCTACCTGTCGACGGCCGAGGCCCCCGGTTGGTTCAGCCAGTTTCGCGAACTGGTCGGCTCGATCGACAACGAGTTCCATGAACTGCGTGATCGCACGGTCTTTGCGCCGTATCTCGATCCGGTCGACTACCTGCCATCGCAGGCGTTGGCGCGGACACTGCGGGCCGATGGCAGCAACGGTATTGTCTACCCGAGCGTGCGCGACGCGGCAGGCGAATGCGTGGCGGCGTTCTGGCCCGATGCGATCGGCAAACCCAGAGCGAAACGCGCGCTCGCCTATCACTTCGACGGCCGGCGGATCGACTACGTGCGCGAAGAACCCGACGGAGCGGTATTCAAGGTCGAGCCCTGACGGCCACTCGAATCACCGATCGACTTGACGACGGACATCGCCGTCGCGACCAGGCCCGACGCGTCCGCCAGGTTCGCGGGGATGATCATCGTGTTGTTCTCGCGGGCCAGTCGGCCGAACGCCTCGATGTATTTTTCCGCCACCTGCAGATTGACCGCGTCGATGCCTCCCGGCGACTGGATCGCGGCCGACACCTTCTCGATCGATCGCGCGGTCGCTTCGGCGACGGTCTGGATCGCGCTGGCCTCGCCCATCGCCCGGTTGATCTCGGCCTGACGCTCGCCTTCGGAACGTGCGATGTTCGCCTCGCGCTCGCCGGTGGCGAGATTGATCTGTTCCTGCTTGCGTCCTTCCGATTCGGCGATCCGTGCCCGCTTCTCTCGCTCGGCCGTAATCTGCGACTGCATCGCGCGCAGGATCTCCGCAGGGGGCGTCAGATCCTTGATCTCGTAGCGCAACACCTTGACACCCCAGTTGAGCGCGGCCTCGTCGAGCGACGCGACGATGCTCGAATTGATGACATCGCGTTCTTCGAAGGTCTTGTCCAGTTCCATGCGACCGATGACCGAACGCAACGTCGTCTGTGACAACTGCGTGATCGCCACGATGTAATTGCTCGAGCCATACGAGGCACGCATCGGATCCGTGACCTGGAAATAGAGCACACCGTCGACCGTCAACTGCGTATTGTCCTTCGTGATGCAGATCTGGCTCGGCACATCGAGCGGCACTTCCTTCAGCGAGTGACGATACGCGACTCGATCGACGAACGGCACGAGGAAATTCAGGCCCGGCGTCAGAGTCTTGTTGTACTTGCCCAGCCGCTCGATGATCCACGCCTGCTGCTGCGGAACCTGCTTGACTGACTTGCCGAGGAAGACGACCACCAGGACCAGCAGGATGAAGGCAATGACCAGTGACTCGTTGATGTACATAACACGCTCCTGACGCAGAGGTGCGTTGCCCGAACCGGAGCACGCAAGTTGACAACGTTCACGCCGATGTCCGACGCATCGCCGGCATCGGGCGTGGTTCAGGCCGCGGGCGGCTTGCGGCCCACGACCAGCGTCGACCCGCTGATACGCCGGATGATGAAATCGCCGGGCGTCCCTTCGGATTCGATCTCGGCGAGTTCGACGTTCCACAGCGCGCCACGATAGCGTGCCTGGGACTGGCGAGGACTGGTCCACCGCTCGATGTGTATCGGTGCGCCGACATCGAGCAACACGTTCGGGTTCTCACCCGGAGCAAGTGAATCGCCGCCACGGCGACGACGCAGACTCAGCCCGAGCCAGCCCACGACCGCCACCGCCGCGGCGACGAGAACCTGC
>JBGSTN010000368.1:0-2149 GCA_041736455.1 Burkholderiaceae bacterium
CACTGGCCGGCGCAGGCGCGGCGACGATCGGATTGTTCGATACGCGAGCCGACCAGGCGACGACCCTTGCCCGGCGACTTCAATGGCATTACCCCACCCTCGCGCTGCATATCGGGGATCAAGACCCCTCCACATACGAAATCGTGGTCAACGCCACGCCACTGGGCATGAACCCCGATGATCCGTTGCCCCTCGACGTGACCCGACTGCGCCCGGAAACCTTCGTGGGCGAAGTGGTCATGACGCACGAAATGACACCATTCCTGCTGGCGGCCGCCAGCCGTGGCTGCAGGTTCCAGGTCGGCAGCGACATGTTGTTCGAACAGATTCCGGCCTACCTGGAATTCTTCGGGCTCCCGACGACCACGCCGGAGACCCTCCGGACATTGGCGGCGTTGCCCTGAATTGCAACGTTCGAATCTCCCATGGTTCAATGCCGACGACAACCTGCGGAGACGACCTGATGATCATCGATTGCCACGGCCACTACACCACGGCACCCAAAGCCCTCGAAGCGTGGCGCAACGAGCAGATCGCCGGCATCGAGGACGCTTCCCGGAAACCACGCGTCGCCGACCTGAGGATCAGCGATGACGAACTACGCGAGAGCATCGAGAGCAATCAGCTCCGGTTGATGAACACTCGCGGCTCCGATCTCACGATCTTCAGTCCGCGTGCGAGCTTCATGGCCCACCATATCGGTGACTTCGACGTGTCGTCGACATGGGCGGCCATCTGCAACGAATTGTGTTTCAGGGTCAGCGAACTGTTCCCCGATCGTTTCGTGCCCGCGGCCATGCTGCCGCAGAGTCCGGGCGTCGACCCGGCAACCTGCATCCCCGAACTCGAGAAGTGCGTGCAGCAGTTCGGCAATGTCGCGATCAACCTGAACCCGGATCCGTCAGGGGGACACTGGACCAGCCCGCCGCTGTCGGACCGTCACTGGTATCCCATCTATGAGAAGATGGTCGAGTACGACATTCCTGCGATGGTGCATGTCAGTACCAGTTGCAATGCCTGCTTCCATACCACTGGTGCTCACTACCTGAACGCAGATACCACGGCGTTCATGCAATGCCTGACCTCCGATCTGTTCAAGGATTTTCCGACGCTGCGATTCGTCATTCCGCACGGTGGGGGTGCGGTGCCCTATCACTGGGGGCGCTTTCGCGGCCTCGCCCAGGAGCTGAAGAAGCCCCTGCTCACCGAGCATCTGCTCAACAACATCTTCTTCGACACCTGCGTCTATCATCAACCGGGGATCGACCTGCTGACGCGCGTGATTCCGATCGACAACATCCTGTTCGACAGCGAGATGATCGGCGCCGTCCGCGGTATCGATCCGGAAACCGGGCATTATTTCGACGATACCCGACGCTACATCGAGGCGGCCAGTATCGATCCGGACCAGCGCCACCGGATCTACGAAGGCAATGCGCGGCGCGTCTATCCGCGGCTGGACGCCCTGCTGAAGTCGAAAGGGCACTGAACCCACGCATGGTTCCGCCATGAAGCGGACGGCCATTAAGCAGGCGGCGATGAAGCGACCCGCCCCTGAAGCCGGCTTGCAACGATCCCTGCCACTGCCACCACCCTTTCCCGGAGCACCCTGGTCATGAACAATCTCGGCATCGTGAAGCGCAACATCCAACGCGCGGACAAGGCGGCCGTCGACCGACTGGCGCATCACGGCGTGGCTACCGTGCATGAGGCCATGGGACGCGTCGGGCTGATGAACAACCGGATCCGCCCGATCTACACCAGTGCGAAGCTGTGCGGCACCGCGGTGACGATCCTGCTGCAACCGGGCGACAACTGGATGATGCATGTGGCCGCCGAACAGCTGCAGCCTGGCGATGTCGCGGTGGCGAGTTGCACCAGCGACAACGAGGACGGTTTCTTCGGCGATCTGCTGGCCACCAGCTTCCGCGCGCGCGGTGCAGTCGGGATCGTCATCGATGGTGGCGTGCGCGACGTGGCCGATCTCACCGCAATGGGATTTCCGGTGTTCAGTCGTGCCATCAGCGCCAAGGGCACCATCAAGGCGACGCTCGGATCGGTCAACATTCCGATCGTCTGCGCCGGCGCCGTCGTCAACCCGGGCGATGTGGTGCTGGGCGACGCCGATGGCGTCGTCGTCGTCCCGGCT
>JBGSTN010000412.1:0-2175 GCA_041736455.1 Burkholderiaceae bacterium
ATGATGCGCCGCGCGGTGGCCGGGCCGACGCCCCTGACCTGTTCGAGCGCCTGCTGCGAGGCCAGATTCACATCGAGCGCCCACGCCAGGCAGGGGCCGACTGCACCGAGAATCGCGCTTGAACGGATCGTCGCGACCAGGGCGATTGCGCAAAGTGAGTGGACCGGATCTTGCCATGCCAGGTTCAACGCCGACTCCCGTGCAACGCTCACGCGGCCGACACATGAATCGCGCGCCGCTCTGATGACGACCAGTATAGTGATGCGAATGCGCCGTAACCGACGCTGCCGCTGCTTTCAGGTCGGCCGATGGTCCGATGGGATCACGGCACGAATTGCCGCGTTTCGATCGGATCCTCGGGCGGTCAGCTCGAGTGGGCCAACAGCCATCGCACATAATCGGCAACGCCTTCCTGGACGGATGCGAACGGCTGACTGAAACCGATCTCGCGCAGGCGCAACGGATCGGCGCGCGTATAACTCTGGTACTTGCCCTTGAGCGCGTCCGGAAAATCGATATAGCGCAACAGGCCCTTGTCGAGCATCAGCTGTCGATCGAGCGCCGGTTGTCCACCCTGCGTGCGCAACGTGTTGACGACGGTCGTGGCGATGTCGTTGAAGGGTTGCGCGCGACCGGTGCCGCAATTGAAGATGCCGCGTGCCTGCGGATTGTCGAGAAAGAACAGATTGACGGCGACGACGTCGTTGACATAGATGAAGTCGCGCGACTGCTCGCCCGCACCGTAGCCGTCCCAGGGTCCGAACAGAGCGACCTGTCCATCGGCACGGAACTGGTTGAAGTGATGCCAGGCCACCGAGGCCATGCGCTCCTTGTGAAACTCGCGCGGACCGTACACATTGAAGTAGCGCAGGCCGACGACCTGCGAAAGGCCGGGGCTGCCCGCTTCCAGCCGAGCACGCACGACCTGGTCGAAAAGGAACTTGGAATAGCCGTAGACGTTGAGCGGTGCTTCGTGTTCGCGCTGCTCGGAGAATACCCGTCCGCCCCCATAGACGGCAGCCGACGACGCGTAGATCAGCGGCACGCCTTTCGACAGGCAATGGTCGAGCAGGCGGACCGAATACCGGTAGTTGTTGTCCATCATGTATCGGCCGTCGGTCTCCATCGTGTTGGAGCACGCCCCTTGATGCAGGATCGCCTTGACCTTGCCGAAGCCGCCCGGCGCTTCGAGCCGATCGAGGAACTCGGTCTTGTCGAGATAGTCCGCGATGTCGAGGCCGGCCAGATTGCGGAACTTGTCGGCGCGGGTCAGGTTGTCGACGGCCACGATGTTGCGTTCGCCCCGCGCATTCAGGGCGGCGACGAGATTGCTGCCGATGAATCCGGCAGCGCCGGTCACGATGATCATCGCTCGAGTCTCCAGCGCCTTCAGGGCGCGAACAGTTCTTCCGGGGTTACCGAGGCCGTGCCGAGCTTGCCGACGACGATGCCTCCGGCGCGGTTGGCCAGGGCCACCGCCTGGCGAATCGGCAGACCGATTGCCAGCGCGGTGGCCATCAAGGCCACCACGGTATCGCCGGCGCCCGACACATCGAACACTTCACGCGCCTGTGCCGCCACCGAGAACACGTCTTCCTGCGCGAACAACGTCATGCCCTCTTCAGATCGCGTCAACAGCAGGTAACGCAGATCGAGTTCGACGCGCAGCGCCTGTGCACGACGCTCGAGGTCGGCCTCATCGCGCCACGAACCGACGACCTCACGCAGCTCGGCACGATTCGGCGTGAGCAGCGTGGCGCCGCGATAGCGTGCGTAATCGTCGCCCTTCGGATCGACGACGATGGGCACCTGGCGCTCGCGCGCGGCGTCGATCAACTCGTCGACGCGACCCAGCGCACCCTTGCCGTAGTCGGACAACACCAGTACCGAAGCGCGCTCGAGTTGTTCACGAAACGCGACGAACTTGTCTTCCAGTCGATCCGGCTCCGGTGTGGCTTCGAAGTCGATGCGCAACAGCTGCTGTTGTCGCCCGATGACGCGCAGCTTCACCGTGGTCGGCACCGATGCATCGCGCACCAGAAACGATTCGATGCCCGCGTCCTCGAGCAGCCCGGCAACCCGCCGACCCGCATCGTCCTCGCCGACGATTCCCAGCAGGGGTGCCTGCGCGCCCAGACTGCGTACGTTGAGTGCCACGTTGGCGGCGCCGCCCAG
>JBGSTN010000423.1:0-4948 GCA_041736455.1 Burkholderiaceae bacterium
CTGCCTCGGGCACCCCGCTGAAGGCAGCTTGGGTCTATATCGGTCCGGTCGGTGATGGCGGCTGGACATTCGCCCACGACAATGGTCGCAAGGCGGCTCAAGCGTCGATGGGCTCGGCCATGGTGTCGACCTACGTCGAGAGCGTGCCCGAATCGGCCGATGCCGAGCGCGTGTTCCGTGATCTGGCCGGTCAGGGCAACAAGATCATCTTCGGCACGACGTTCGGCTACATGGAAACCATGCGCAAACTGAGCCGCGAGTTTCCCGATGTTTACTGGGAACATGCCACCGGTTACCGAACCACCGGCAACCTGCGCACCTATGACTCACGGACCTACCAGGGCGCCTATCTGGCCGGCGTGATCGCCGGCGGCATGACGAAATCCAACACGCTGGGAGTCGTCGGGTCGATCGCGATTCCCGAGGTGGTGCGCAACATCAACTCGTTCACGCTGGGCGCACAGCGCACGAATCCGAACGTCAAGACACGGGTCGTCTGGGTCAACAAGTGGTTCGACCCGCCACGCGAGACCGAAGCCGCGCAATCCCTGATCGACCAGGGGGCCGACGTGCTGTTCCAGAATACCGATTCCGCCGCGGTCCTGCAGACCGCCGAGAAGACCGGCAAGCTGGCCTTCGGATGGGACAGCGACATGACCGCCTATGGACCCAAGGCCCATCTGGCCTCCGCGGTCATCGATTGGGGGCCCTACTACACGAAGCGCGTCAAGGCTGCTGCCGACGGCACGTGGACCACAGGTTCGGATTGGTGGGGTGTACGCGAAGGGGCGATCGACATCGTGTCGATTTCGGGACGCGTACCCGACGCCATTCGCAAGGAACTGGATACCGTGCGCACGACACTCGGCAACGGCGAATTGAACATCTGGACCGGCCCGATCACCAGCAACGATGGCAAGACAGTCCTCGCGGCGGGCAAGGTCGCCGACGACAAGTTCCTGGGTGGCATCAACTTCTTCGTGAAGGGCGTCGAAGGCAAGGTCCCCGACGGGAAGTGATCACTTCGTGTACTTCTTGACCAGCGTGCGTGCGCCATCGAGGAGTTTCTGCCCGTCGAAGCCCTTGTCCTCGGTCTCCTTGATCCACGCCTGATCGACGGTCGCGCCGGCCTTGCGGAACGCCTCGGCATCGACACTGGTGAGCGTGATCGTCGTGTCGCCGGCCCGTATCGCCTCGCGACTGTTCTTTCTGGCACGTTCGGTGAAGGCGCGTCCCAGCTCACCGGACGCGTCGATACCGGCATTGCGATCGATCACTCCCTTCAGTTCGGCAGACAGCGATTCATAGCGGTTCTTGTTCATCGCAAGCAGGAACGGCATGGTGGTGAACGCACCCGCTTTCGCATCGAACTCGGTGTGAAATCGCATCCCGGAATCGCGCGCCTGGTTCCGGAGCACATGCCAGGGCGCAATCAGACCGTCGCTATCGCCCGCGCCGATCGCGTCGTCCTGGCCGACCGTCGACATCGGCATCGGTTTGCCGCCCAGCACCGTGACCAGCCGGCTCATGTGACGACCGTCGACCTGCAATTGCAGCCCGCGCAGATCCGACGCCGCATTGACCGGTTGTTCACGGGTGTGCAGTACGCTCGCGTCCCGCACGTGCAGTGCGAGGACCTTGACGTCCTTGAATTCATCGACCGCATAGATGGAAGTGAATTCCCACATCGCGCGCGACACGGCCTCGGCCTCGGTCATCACGAAGGGAAGTTCGAACACGCCGATGCGCTGAAACCGGCCGGGATTGAGCCCCGGCATCGTCCATATCAGGTCGACACGCCCTTCCTTCACCGCATCGTAGAGCGCATCGGCAGGCGTGGTATCAGACGTTTCGCGTCCGCTCGCCGCGATCCGTATCCGGCCTTTCGACTCCGCTTCGATGCGTGATATCCAGGGCGCGATCACGTTCTTCCAGGTCGGCGATGTCACGTCGGCGTGGGTGTGCAAAGTCAGCGTCACGTCCTGCGCGCCCGCCTGACCAAGGCACAGCGCCAGCAATACGCCAGCCAACCAGCGAGTGCAGATCATTGCTTCGCTCTCCCAATACCTGATAAGCGACCCCCGGCCATCGATAAGCAAAGATGGTCCGCCCCTTGTCGCGCATCAGTTCGAAACTTCAGGCTTGTCGTATCACGACTGGGTGGCCGGCATGCGAACGATGATGCCACCGAGTTCTTTTGTCATTTCGATCTGACAGGACAACCGACTGTTCGCTTTTCGCTCGGATGCCGTCTGACTGAGCATGGCCAACTCGTCGACTGAAGGAGCCGGCAGCCTTGCAAGCCAATCATCATCGACATAGACATGGCATGACGCGCACGACAGGCAGCCGCCACACATCCCTTCGATCCCATTGATCCCCTCGAACACGGCCGCCATCATCAACGAGTTGCCGGGCTCGACTTCCAGAGTACTGACAGTACCATCGTGGGCAATGTAATTGACAGCTGGCATCAAACTAATAGAGATCGAAGTATTCCCGCTGCTCCCATGCCGACACCTCCTGGTGGCAGCGCGCGAGTTCGAAGCGTTTCAGATGCAGATAATAATCGATAAAATCATTGCCGAACGCTTCGCGCAGGACGCTATCGGTTTCCAGCGCCGCCAATGCATCGTCGAGCGTGCGCGGCATCGCCGGCAGACCGGTGTCGTAGGGACGGTCGGACGCCGCGCAGGGCTGCGACGCAATGGCCATGCCGTGCAACCCGGTATGCAACTGCGATGCGAGGTAGAGATACGGATTCGCAGCGGGTTCGCCGCCACGATATTCGATCCGCGTCGCCGGGTCATCGTGCCCACCGACGACCCGCACCAGGACGCCGCGATTGTCGCGCCCCCAGCAGATCCGGTCGGGCGCGAGTGAATCGGGCCGGAAGCGCCGGTAACCATTGATGGTAGGTGTCGAGAACGCGGTATTCGCCCGTGCGTGGCCGAGCAGGCCGGCCAGGTAGCTCATGCCGTCGGACGACATCGGCGCCGTATCCCGTCCGGACGGCGTGAAACGGTTTCGGCCCGTGTCGGCGTCGGCCAACGACTGATGCAGATGCCAGCCGCTCGACATCAGGTTCGGCAGGTCGGGGCGACACATGAACGTGGCGAGGAAACCGTGACGGCGCAGGATCTGTTTCGTGGCATGGCGAAACAACACCATCGCATCGGCGGCAGCCGACGCCTCCAGAACGCCGAAAACGAACTCGACCTGGCTCGGACCCAGTTCGATTTCGATCGACTCGAGGGGCAGACCCAGGGCCAGCAGCGGCTTGCGCAGCAATTCCAGGACCGGTTCGATCTCGTCATAACACTGTTCGACGGCAAGCCGATAGCCCTTGCCGAGCAGCGACACGGTGGTCGGACTCCCGGGCCAACCGGCGTCGTCCGTGCTGAGTGCAGTATCCTCGATTCGGAAGATATGGAACTCGACCTCGAGGCCGACCCGCATGACCACGCCTTGCGAGTGAGCGGCCGCTATTGCGCGCCTGAGTTGAGCGCGCGTGTCGAACGGCACGGCGCGGCCGTCGGGAAAATAGGCTTCGCACTGGACCCACGCTGATCCGGGCGACCACGACAGATCGTGGCAGGTCAGGGGATCGGGCACCATGACCACGTTGGATGCGCCTTCGAAGTCGGGCGAATCGAAGCCCGCACCCGGCGAGAATACCGGGCGGGTACTGTGACCGGTCGGGTCCTTGATCAACAGGGTGCCCACCATCGGCACCCCTTCGTCCAGCGCGGTAAGCGCTCGCTTTCCCAGCAGCACCTTGCTCCGGATCAGGCCATGCTGGTCGCACCATCCGTAGCGCACCCGATCGATCTCACCACTGGCGATTCGAGCCCGCAACCGGGCCTCGGCGTCGCGCGCCTCGGACGATCGTGGCGCGTGATCGGCGACGAAGTTCAGCACTCGCTCATCGGCGTGGAACGCGATCCGGGTGGACGGCAAGGTTCATCGGGCAGGCATCCTGAACCCTCGCGCAAGACATCGGTTGCCCGATCAGTGCAGCGCCAGCGGATGAAGCATGAGGCTGTCGAAGGTGCTCAGATAGTCGTCGATCTCTTCCATCGACGGTTCGGTGAGAACCAGCTGGGCGACATCCTCACGGAACCGCTCGGCCAGGGCGCCCCCGATATAGATCTCACGCCGGCTCGCCTTGTCCATGATCTCGAACCCGTCATGCTGGTGAACCATGCCTTCGCTGAGTTCGAATTCGACCACGCAGTATGTGGGACTGTTGTAGATCATGTTCATCGATTTCCTCTCCGAATGGCGTATCGGACGCCCGCATGGTTGATGGACTGGTCGGCGATTCACCGGGAGGGTAACCACGCCTCGAAAGGCATGGCCGGTCCCTGATGTTTTCGGCCTGCCGGCCAGAAAATCCAGTGCGGGCGAAGCGACGAAAAGCGGGCCCTGTGCCCGACCGTCGGTGATTCCCGTGCGCCGTCTGTCAGCAACATAACGTGAGAATCGGGGCGGCGGTGCACATTTTTTCACCCTTTAGGACTGGTCATCGGACGCCTCGTCGCGCAAATTGACAACCACCATGTGAAAGCCCTAGCCACGCGTCAAAGTTTGAAAGTGATCGCCCACTCCAATCATCAAGGGACGTTGCGCCAAGGTGATCCGAAAAGCCCGAATAGCCCCACGGAAGGCAAGAAAACCGACACGCCGTTCGTCGGTCCGAATCGATCGAAAGGATCAGTCGCGCAGCGCCGGACGCCCGGCACTGCGCAAGGCCTCGGGGGAGCACCGGGCGAGCCCGTAAGGACGCGCACTGCGCTCGATCAGCGACCAGATCCATGGCGCGAAGCTGCGCCGGAACAGCAGCACGACACCTTCGGAATCGACCCGCACGATCGTGATCGTCGCTTTGGGCACCACGGTGGACACACATCGGCCGACGGCAATCCGTTCGACGTCGTAGGGGCTC
>JBGSTN010000431.1:0-2655 GCA_041736455.1 Burkholderiaceae bacterium
CCCCGTCGCCGCCACCGCCGCTGCGCGGCGCGCTGGTCCTGTTCTTCCTGGCGTTGATCTGGGGCTTCGCGATCGGGCAGCTGATCGATTCCACACGACAGGCCGATGACCTCACCGTGATGAAGACGGGCGTGTTCTACATGGGGTTGTATTTCGTCGTCTTCTACGGTGTCCGGACCGTTCCGGAGATCCGGCTGCTGGTGGGTGTGCTGATGGCCGTCGCGATGCTCGCCGGGCTCGAGGCGATCCGCGAGGCGATGGACTACGGCTTCGCCGTCTACTCCGACAGCAAGCGGTCCGCCGGACCGTTCGGCGAGAACTACAAGGCATCGAACCTGGCGGCCGTCTATTTCGCGATCTTCATTCCGCTGTTCTTCTCGGTGGCGTTCTTCCTGAACGACAGACCGATGATCCGCTTCGTCGCGCTCGGCGGAACCGCCCTGCTGATCGCGGCGCTGTTCTTCACCTATTCCCGCCAGGCCTATGCGATCGTCGCCGTGATCGCGTTGT
The DNA here is from genome assembly GCA_041736455.1 of Burkholderiaceae bacterium. Classification (GTDB taxonomy): domain Bacteria; phylum Pseudomonadota; class Gammaproteobacteria; order Burkholderiales; family Burkholderiaceae_E; genus JAUIAI01. Next base: position 511 of record JBGSTN010000431.1, read on the forward strand.
TGCTTGCACTGCGCAAGAACCTGGTGGTGGCGCTGCTCGTCTCGATGGCACTCTGGAACTACGATCTGTGGGTGCCCGACAGCGCGGTCGAGCGCGTGCAGATGACCGAACAGACCGACGAGTTCGGGCAGGAGAGATACGACGAGAGCACGGCAAGCCGCTGGGAACTCTGGGCCGGTGCAGCCAGGATGCTCGTGGACCGCCCGATGGGCATCGGCCTGAACCGGTTCAAGCGCGAGGTCGGCAACTACACGCGCTATACGAATCTCGATGCGCACAATTTCTACGTGCTGATCACGACCGAGGCCGGAATTCCCGGCGGCGTTGCCATCCTGCTGCTGGTGATCGGCATGCTGCGCCTCGCGATCCGCAACATGCGACTCGCCAGCACGCCGGAAGCCCGGACGCTGGCGTTCGGATTCATGGGCGCGACGCTGGCGATGCTGATGGGCAACCTGTACGGCAGCCGTTTCCTGAACGGCGAGGTCGTCGGCAACTACTGGGTGCTGGCCGCGTTGTGCGCGCGCTATTTCATCATCGCGGGCCAACCGCGAACCGACACGACGGTCGCGATCGCAGGCAAACTGCCGGCTGGACGCGATCAGTACGGCCGTCTCAAGCGCTCGTGAGCGTGTGGCCATGCGGTATCCATTTTCATTTCCGGCGGTTCATCATGCGTGCTGTGCTGGTTGTCTGGTTGTGTGTCGCCTGCGTGGCCTGCCAGGGTGGCGGCGCGAGTTCGCAGGTCGTGTCGCCCGTCGAGACGGTGGCCAGCCTTCAGGCGTGCCTGGCCAGGATGGGCGCCGGACCGCTCGCCGTCGGCACCGACAACCGGGCGATCCCGGGTCTCGATAAACCGCGCAAGGGCGACGTGTTCGCCGATCCGGTCTACCAGACCTGCCTCGTGCGGGCGACGGCGCACGACATCGAGCGACCCAAGGGCTTCGCGCGCAGCGACTACTCGCGTCGCCAGGCGTTCAATGCCGACAACTCGCGTTTCATCGTCTATGCGTTCGACGGCTACTGGCATCTGTACGACGGCAATACCTTCGCCTGGCTGGGCGAACTCGTGGGACCGGCGTCCGATGCCGAGCCGCAGTGGCATCCGACAGATCCCGATCTGCTCTACTACCTGCCTACCGTCGGCGCCGGCATGTTGATCAACGAACTGAACGTGGTCAACGGCAGGTCGAAGCTGGTCGGTGATCTGGCCGACCGGATCATCGCGCGCTGGCCCACGGCGAACGCCGCCTGGACACGCAGCGAGGGGTCGCCTTCGGCCGATGCACGCTACTGGGCATTCCAGGTCGACGATGTCGATTTCCAGGGACTCGGCTTCCTGGTGTGGGACAGGGACGACGACCGGATCGTCGCGTGGCGCGACACCAGGAATCGGCCCGACCACCTGAGCATGAGCCCGTCGGGCAACCACGTCGTCGTGTCGTTCGATGACGGGACCATCGTCTACGATCGCAATCTGGCCAACGAACGACTGCTGCAGAAGAGATCCGAACATTCGGACCTCGCGATCGGCCCCGACGGGCACGACGTCTACGTGTCCATCGACTATGGCAGCAACGCGGGCTGGATCTTCATGACCGATCTCGTCACCGGCAAGCGGACCGATCTCGTGCGCACCTACATCGAGGGCACCGCCACGGCGATGCATTTCTCGGGCAAGGCGTTCGGACGGCCGGGCTGGGTGCTGGTATCGACCTACGCGGGGTATCCGAAGCAGGCCTGGCTGCACGACAAGATCTTCGCGATGGAGCTGAAGGCGGATCCGCGCATCGTGACGCTGGCCCATCATCGCGCCAGGCCCACCGGCTATTGGGCCGAGCCGCATGCCACGGCAAGCCGCGACTTCACACGGGTCCTGTTCAACTCGAACTGGGGTATCGCCAGCGAGACCGATATCGATGCCTACCTGATCCGGATTCCCGGCGGGGCATTGCCGACGCCGTGACGCAGGTCGTGGTGGCGATCGTTTGCCACGTCCGGCCGTCGTGATCGGTCGTGGTCCCGCGTCGTCGACATCGGTCGCCGACATCGGTCGCCGCCGTCAGGAACCGCTGATCAATTATAATGTCTGTGCAGCTCGTGAGATCAAACAGCAGGTGACGATACCGGTCATCGCCGTGGGGG
>JBGSTN010000043.1:0-6618 GCA_041736455.1 Burkholderiaceae bacterium
ACCCGACCGAAACGATCGCTGCGCTGCTGCCAGTCGCTCATCGCCGCGGCGACGTCGGCGCGATCGCGACCGACGAAGTTCCACCACAACACGACTGGCTCGTCGAACGGTTCACCCCCGAGCAGCAACGCGCGCGTGCCGGGCGCGAGTTCGAATGTCAGCGCACCCTCTCGCACGCCCATCGCAGCCAGTTCATTGGCGACGAAGCGTTCGCCGTCGATGTGCACCTCGCCGGTCAGCGGCAGCAAGCCATACTCGAAGCCGGATTCGGTTTCAAACGTGACGTGCGAGCCGTCGACGCTGTGCAGTTCGATGCCCAGCAGCGGGGAATACAACTTCGCCGGCGCAATTCGTCCATCCGATCGTCCCGCGAGCAGTGTGAATCGGCATCCGTCCTTCTCCCAGCGGGGCAGGTCGGGATGGTGGTCGAAGGCCGGTGCGACATTCGCCGCAGCATCGGGCAACGCGATCCACAGCTGGGCAGCATGCAGGCGCGTCTCGCCCAGGACGGACTCTTCGGTGTGCGAGATGCCGTGACCGGCGGTCATCAGGTTGACCTGTCCCGGCCGGATCGGCTGCACGTGGCCGAGGCTGTCGCGATGCAATACTTCGCCCTCGATCATCCAGGTGAAGGTCTGCAGTCCGATGTGCGGGTGCGGGCCTACCCGCATGCCGCCGCCCGGTTCGAAACCCGCCGGTCCCGCGTGGTCGAGAAAACATCATGCGCCGATCATTCGTTGTGTTGGCGAGGGGAGCAGTCGCGCGACCGGAATGCCGCCACCGATTGCGGCAAGTCTGGCGGGAAGCCGCCGAATCGACGTGGCATCGCCGCGCGTGTCGCGTCGGTCGTCGCCACCGGAGTCGAGGAATTGGGGGGGCGGGTTCAAGAGCTTCCTCCGTGCATGAGGATCGGGCCGTCATTGTCGGTGACGGCCCGATGAACTGCCTGCTGTCCGCCGTCGGCGCGGGCACCGTCAGTCCGAAAGATTCGATGCGTTCATTCCCGCGGACCGGTTGGTGGTTCGATGCGCCCACTCCGTTGCAAGCGCATCATGACCAGCTGCCATGAAAGCGCCCAGCCCGCACCGATGGCCCAGCCGGCCAGGACATCGGTGGGCCAGTGTACGCCGAGATAGACGCGGCTCGCGCCAACCACGAAAGTCAGCGTTGCCGCCAGCGCAAACAGATAGATCTTCACGCGGTGACTGCGCTCGGTGCGTGCGAGCATCGCCCCGAGCGTGAGATAGACGACCGCCGACAGCATCGCGTGACCGCTCGGGAAGCTCGAAGTCAGCACCAGTGTCTCGTGGGGGACCAGATCCGGCCGAGGACGATCGAATCCCCACTTGAGCAGATGGTTGACGGCGATGCCGCTGAAGGACGCGGCGCCGGCGGCAATCGCCGCATGTCGCTTGCCGACGATCGACAGGTAGCCGACCACCGCCAGCGTCAACAGGACCAGCACTCCCGTGGCGCCAAGGGCCGTGAAATCGCGCATCATCGCCTCGAACCATCCCGGGCCCAGCGGATCGGAATGGTCGGCGGGGTTGCGCAGGCTCAGCAGGAGCCAGGTATCGAAGCGGTGCGTGCCGCCGTCGAAGACCTTGTCAGCGAGGACCAGAAAGGCGAACATCGTTCCGGCGATGCCGAGTATCGAGACAAGCGTCCACGATTCGACAGCGTGCAGCATCGACGGCATGCGCCAGGTGGACCGGCGTCCGGTCCAGGTGGGTGATCGCGAGCCGACGAATCGCCCTTCGACGCGTTTGCCATCGCTTTCTCGCATCAGCTTTTTCCGTGCGTCGTTTCGTTCGTCGGTGCCGCGCTCAGTCGTCGGTCTTGCGGGCGCCGCGGATGTTCATTGCTGCCAGTCCCGCCTGCAGGACGACCAACGCCCAGGCCGCACTGAAAGCGCCCCAGACGATCCACAGCACGTTACTCAACAGGAACAGCCAGAAGCCCCAGTTCCGTCGATGCATCGATCGCGCGCCGATCAGCCATGCAGCCGAGAGCGTCACGATCATCGCGGGCCATTGCAGGTGATCGATCATCTGCATGAGTCAGTCGGGTAGAGAACCTCGTTCGCCGGCCGCACGCAAAGTACAGAACACTCGCTGGTCAAGGTGGAAGGATCGGAGTCGGACGGCATCGCACGAACACGCAACGACCGTACCTGTGTCGTGGTGGGTCGTGGATGCCGATGGAGGCTCGATGATCGTACTCGCTGGCGCACTCAGGTGTAGGCGATCAGACGCCCCAGGCTGGCCGCCGTGATCCAGCAGAATGCCGACCCGATTGCCTGAACCTGACCGGTGCGCGGAGCGAGCGTGTCCCAGTCGTGCAGTCGCGTCGCCCACAGTCGGCGAAATATCAATGCATTGACAATGCCCAGCATGATGAGCAGCAGCTTGATTCGAAGCATGTCGTTCACCAGGAGCGGCCCGGCATCGGCGGCGAACAGGAGCACACCCGAAATCAACGAAATGCACAGGCCCACGATGGCAAACGGCGTGAGCGCGGACGAGACGGCGGGCAGGGGGAACTGCGTGCCAAGACCCAGGAGGCGCAGGTCGAGCAGCAACATCGGTCCGACTAGCAGGACCAGTCCGAGCAGGTGAACCAGGTTCACCAACGGATAGGCCCAGTCCAGCGAACGCATGCCATCGCCGAGTGCCGACGCCTCGAGCCATGTCGCACCCTGCACGAGCAGCGACCACGAGTCTTCAGTCGAATCCATTCAAGGATTGGCGCCGAGGGTGATCACCTGAACGACGCTCGGGGGGCAGATGGTGTCAGACGGGTCAGCGCAGTTCGACAGTCTTGCCATCGACGGTGATGCGTTCGGCGCGAATCTCCGCCGTTCCATCCTTGCGCGGATAACCTTCGATGATGACCGACTTGCCGACCTTGAGCGCATCGGTGGGCAGTCCACGATTTTCCATCCGGCTGATGGGTGCGAGGACGACCTGCCAGCGTTTGCCGTCGTGCTCGACAGCGACCTCGGCATGAGGATTGCGATAGCGCACTTCGGCCAACGGGACCTCGACCTTGACGGCTTTATCGGAGTCGTACGAACTCCAGCCGTGGTGTGCCCATGCGGTGGTCGCGGCGCCAGCCAGCGACAATGCGGCAATCAGGGAAACAGTCTTCATCGAACCTCCTGGATAGCTTGATTGACGGGCAATGCTGCTGAGTATCGGCCAGCGATGATGCTACGCTGGAGTCAAGGGCGGGCGCAGACATATCCGTGCTTATCGAAGAGCCACTGGTCGATGCACCCGTTCGGGCATGGCGGGATTCCTCTCTCGCCCGATACGTCATCGCCACCGGCAATTCGCCCGGCGAAATGCCGGTGGCACATTTGAACGCGCGGCCGTTCGCCTTTCGCTGATGCAGTCACGCGAGGGATCTCGAATCCGGTGATTCGCGGGCGCGCCGCGCACGGCAATCGCCTTCGCGATTGATGTCAGACCTGACCCCCGGTGATGAAATGTCAGACCTGACCCCCGGTGTCGTAATCCCCGGTGTCGCCGGTGAGGCGCAACGGGTCGAGCAGCCGTTCGAGTTCCTCGCGAGGGATATCGGTGCTTTCGGCGGCGACGTCGATGATCGGGCGGCCTTCGCGGTACGCCTGCTTGGCGATCTCCGCTGCCCTGGCATAGCCGATCCGCGTGTTGAGTGCCGTGACAAGAATCGGATTGCGTGCGAGTGCCTCCTTGATCCGCTTGTCGTTGACGCGGAAAGTGGCGATGGATCTGTCGGCCAGCAGAGGCACGACGGCCGCAAGCAGTTCGATGCTTTCGATCAGGTTGCGTGCGACAACGGGCAGCATCACGTTCAATTCGAAGTTGCCGGATTGCCCGGCGACGGTGATGGCGGCGTCGTTGCCGATCACCTGCGCGGCAACCATCAGCGTCGCTTCCGGAATCACCGGGTTGACCTTGCCGGGCATGATCGAAGAGCCGGGCTGCAAGGCTTCCAGTTCGATCTCGGACAGCCCGGCAAGGGGGCCGGAGTTCATCCACCGCAAGTCGTTGGCGATCTTCGTCAACGCGACAGCCAATGTCCTGAGTGCGCCCGAAGTGGCGACGGCGACGTCCTGGGCTCCCATCAGCGCGAAGCGATTCGCACCCGGCTGGAAGTGGTGGCCGCTCAGTTCGGTCAGTGCCCGGCAACAGCGTGACGCGAAGCGCGGGTCTGCGTTCACGCCGGTGCCGACAGCCGTGCCGCCAAGCGCCAGGCGCTGCAGCATTGGTTCGACCGTCTTCAAGTGCTCGATTGCTGCCTTCACCTGAGCGGCCCAGCCGTCGAGCACCTGGTCGAATCGAACCGGCATCGCGTCCATCAGATGCGTGCGGCCCGTCTTGACATGGGTGGACGTCTTGCGCGCCTTGGCGAGGGTCGCATCGACGAGGTGTTCGAGTGCAGGGAGCAATCGGGTACCAAGGGCCAGCGCTGTAGCCACGTGGATCGCGCTGGGTACGACGTCGTTGCTGCTCTGGCCGGCATTGACATGGTCGTTGGCATTGATGGCAAGGCCGGATCGACGCGAAGCCAGTGTCGCGATCACTTCGTTCACGTTCATGTTGCTGCTGGTCCCCGAGCCGGTCTGGAACACGTCCACGGGAAAGTGACGCATCAGTTCGCTGTCGTCGTTTCGCAGCAGGTCGCGGCATGCCGCGACGATGTCTCGTGCCTCCGGCTCGGGAATGGCATGCAAGTCGGCGTTGGCCTTCGCCGCGGCCGCCTTGATCAGGATCAGCGCGCGGATGAATGCCACCGGCATCGGAGTGCCGCTGATCGGAAAGTTGAGCACGGCACGTTGGGTCTGGGCGCCGTACAGCGCGAGGGCGGGAACCTCGATGTCCCCCATCGAATCGTGTTCGGTACGCGTAGGGTGGTCCGGTACGGGAGTATCCGACATGCGAACTCCAATCTGGGTGCGCCGAGCAATAGCAAGAATCGATCCTGCCGCCCGGTGCAGCGTTCGCACTTCCATACGGTCACATGAACGTACAGGACCACCGGAGACAAGATCGATTGCTTGCGAAGCGGAGGTCCGGCCCGACACATGGTGCCCGAAGTGCCGCGTCGCCCACTTCGCAGCGCGAAATCATTCCTCATCGGCGGGCTGGGTGACGAATCCGAGCTTGAGCAAGCCAGAGCGTTGCACCGCCGCCATCACGCGCGCGACGCGTTCGTACTCCACCTTGCGATCACCGCGGATCAGGATCTCGGCCTGAGGCTCGCTGACGGCCGCCGCGGCGAGGCGCTGCGTGAGTTCGTCTTCGCTCATCGGCACGTCGTTCCAGTAGACGTTGCCATCCGTCGTGATCGAAAGGTTCACCGTCTCGGGCTTGATCACGTCTGGCTGACTGGTCTCCCGCGGCAGATCGAGCTTGACCGAATGGGTGAGCACCGGCACGGTGATGATGAAGATGATCAGCAGGACGAGCATCACATCGATCAGCGGCACCATGTTGATGTCGCTGACGACGTTGTCGGAGTCGTCGAGGCCACTGCCGAATGCCATGTCAGCCTCCGCTGCGGCGCATCGGTGTCACGTTCGATGCTTCCCGTGACACCGGTGAACCCGTCAGGAAATAGGCGTGAAGTTGCCGCGCGAAGCGGTTGAGCCGGTTGACCACGGTCTTGTTGGTCCGGATGAAGGCGTTGTATCCCAGCACGGCGGGAATGGCCACTGCCAGGCCGAACGCCGTCATGATCAGCGCTTCGCCCACCGGACCTGCGACCTTGTCGATACTGGCCTGGCCCGAAACGCCGATGCCGACCAAAGCGTGATAGATGCCCCAGACAGTGCCGAACAGACCGACGAAGGGAGCCGTGGAACCGACCGAAGCCAATACCGCCAGGCCGGCACCCATTCGTTCTGCGCTTTCGTCGATCGAGCCACGCAGGCTCTCGGTCAACCATTCGGCAAGGCCGAGTTGCCCGTGCAGGTCCTCCCGCGTCGTGCGATGGTGATTGACGGCAGCCTGGCCCTCGAGGGCCAGGTCACGGAACGGGTTGTTCGCCCCTTGTCGATTCAGTAGAGCCATGCCTTCCGCGAAGCTGCGGGCGTGCCAGAACCCGGTGACGGCACGCGCGGCGCGGCGCAGTCTCATCGCTCGCCAGGCGCGCGTGACGATCACGTACCAGGAGAGGACGGACATCAGCAGCAGAGTGACCGCCACGACCTTGATGAGGGCGTCGCTCTGTGCCCAGAGCGCGGCGATGCCATAGGGACTGTCGGTCATGATGTGGTTGTTTCCTTCAAGGATGCGGGTCGGTCTCTGATACGGCAAAGGGTCGGTTCAGGAACTGAGCGTGAAGTCCAGGGGCTGCACGTACCAGAACGGAATGGGTTGATCACCTTGCCGGGCGGGCACATAGCGCCATTGGCGCACGGCGTTCAGTGCAGCCTGGTCCAGGCGATCGAAACCGCTGCTGCGCCTGAGCTTGATCTCTCCGACGCGGCCGTCGGCCAGAATGTAGACGTCCATCAATACGCGGCCTTGCTCGCCCAGTCGGCGAGAGATCGCCGGGTACTGTGGCGCCGGGTTGTTCAGATGGGTGGCGTCCGAACGTGGCGGCACCACCGGGGCCGGGGCCACGGGT
>JBGSTN010000557.1:0-10634 GCA_041736455.1 Burkholderiaceae bacterium
CGCCGGCTGCCTCCAGCGCGGCGAGCGCCTGCGGATTCACATCGATCCCGGTGACGGCGAAGCCGGCCTCGATCAGGTTTCGTGCCATGGGCAATCCCATCGCACCCAGTCCGGCAAAGGTGATGTTCTTCATGGTCAATAGAAGGTGAATACCGGGAAATAGGAGATCAGGATCAGCACGGTCACGGCGACCAGGTAGAACGGCCAGAGCTCCTTGACGATCGCGCCGACCGGCTCGCGCGAGATGGCCGCCGAGATGAAGAGTGTCGTGCCGACCGGCGGGGTGAACAGGCCCAGGCTCAGATTGACCGCCATCATGATGCCCAGCTGGATCAAATCGAGGCCGATCGCGCCGCCGATCGCCACGAAGGTCGGCCCCAGCAGGAGAATCGCCGCGGGCAGATCGAGGAACATGCCGACCACCATCATGATGAGGTTCATCATCAGGATGATCAGCACCGGCGTCTGCAGCACCTCCATCGCCCACTTCGCGACGATCGTCGGGACCGCTTCGACCGTCAGCACGTAGCCGACCAGGTTCGATGCCGCGATGACGAGCATCACGACACCGGTCGTCATGCAGGTATGCAACAGCGCATCGTAGAGCCGGCGCACGGTCAGGTCGCGATAGACGACAGCGCTGACGACCAGTCCATAGAAGACCGCGACGACACTGACTTCGGTCGGTGTCGCGATGCCGGCACGCAACAGCACGACGATGAAGAACGGCATCGCCAGCGCGGGCAACGCCGCCAGCGTCGCGCGCATGAAACCGGCCAGCGTGACATCCTGTGCGAGGCGGGGAAAGCCGCGCAGGCGCCCGGAGAAATAGCAGACCAGCATGAAGCCGAGGCAGAGCATCAGGCCCGGTATCACTCCAGCCAGGAACAACGCGGCAATCGACGCGTTCGAAACGGCCGCATAGAGGATCAACGGAATCGACGGCGGAATCAATCCGGCGATCACCGACGACGAGGCCGTGGCGGCCGCCGCGAAAGCGGGCGGGTATCCCTCGCGTTTCTGCCAGGGAATCAGCATCGACCCCAGGGCCGACGCCTCCGCCACCGCAGAGCCCGACACACCCCCGAAGATCGTGGAACCCACGACCGTGACCTGACCCAGGCCGCCATGGAACCGCCCGACCAGCGATGTGGCGAATTCGATCAACCGGCTGCCGAGGACGCCCCCCATCATCAGATTGCCGGTCAGGATGAAGAACGGAATGGCCAGCAGCGGAAAGCTCTGCGTCGGCTGGAAGATCTTCACCACCGCCGAGACGCTGGGCATCTCGCCGATAGTGATCGCGGCCAGTCCGGAGCTGATGATCAGCGCGTAGCCGACCGGCATCGCGAGCACGAGCAGCGCGCCGAAGACGACAAGCATCAGTAGTGTCATACCTGATCCTCCAGGCGATGTTCCCGGATCGACTCCGGCTCAGGCGAGACGAACAGAAGGACCACCGTGGTCAGGGCGGTCAGGCCCAGGCCCACGAAGCCGGCAATCAGCGACATGTACGCCCACTGCGCGGTGATCCCGGTCACCGGATAGACCTCCGAACCGGTGATCTCGATCACGTCCATGCCGACCCATGAAAGATAGAAGAACGTCAGCGCCGCGAGCAGATTGAGCGCGATCAGCAGCGCCCGTATCGCCGGTGTCTTCAGGAAGGCGAGCAGATTGTTCACGGCGATGTGCTGCCCGCGTTGCGCGGCCAGCACGATCCCCGCCATCACCATCCAGGGAAAGAGCAGGTTGGGCACCTCGGTCGGCCACCCCATGCCCTGGTTGGTGATGTAGCGAACGACCACCTCGGCCATCAACGACATGAACAGCACGACGAGCGACGACACCGCGATTACGATTGCACAGGCGGTGATGATCCGATCGATCCACCGCACTGCGCTCGTGACCCCGTTGGACGGTGACGATCCGAGTGAAGTGGATCGCATCATCACTTGCCGGCTTCCGAGATCAGTTGCTTGACCAGGACCGGGAAGTTCTTCGCCCATTTGTCATAGACCGGCTGGGTCTTCGCAATGAATGGCGCCTGGTCGACCTCGTTGATCTTGACGCCGGCGGCGGTCAGCTTCGCGCGAAGATCGCTATCGGCCGCGAGCGACAGTTGGCGGTTGTACTTGCCGGCCTCGACGGCGGCTTCCTGGACCGCCTGCTGGTCAGCTTTCGAAATCGTCGCCCACAACATCTTGCTCGCGAACAGAGGCGTCGCCTCGTACTTGTGACCGGTCAGCGAGATGTACTTCTGCACTTCGTGGAGTTTCGACGAATAGATGTTCATCAGCGGATTCTCCTGGCCGTCGAACACGCCTTGCTGGAGCGCGATGTAGAGCTCGGAGAATGCCAGCGGCGCGGGATTGGCGCCCAGCGTGTTGAAGATGTCCAGCGTCATCGGATCCGGCGGCGTACGCAGCTTCACGCCGGCGAGGTCTTCCGGCTTCGTGATCGGCCGCTTGTTGTTGCTGGTGTGACGGATGCCGTTGTCCCACAGCGCGAGCAGCACCAGGCCCTTGGCGTTGGCCGCATCGGCGAGCGTCTTGCCGATCGGGCCGTCGACCACGCGATAGGCATGCTCGAGATCCTTGAACAGGAACGGCAGGCCCAGGGTCGCGAACTCCGGCACCGCCGAAGACGTCGTCCCCTGCGAATTGGCACTGAAAGCCATCGTACCGAGGCGCAGGTTGGTGATCGATTCGGCATCGTCACCGAACTGCGCGCTGCCGCCGACCTCGACCTTGACGCGCCCTTCGGTCTTCTGCGCGACGAGTTCGGCGAACTTCAACGAGGCTTCCGCCTTGGGATTGCCGGGCGCCGCATTGTGCGACAGCCGCATCACCTTCTGGGCCATGGCGGGAGAGGCACTCAGCGCAAGACCTGCGGCGACCGCGATCAACAGTTTCTTCATCGTTCCTTCCTTACGGTGGGGTTTCGTGACCGGATGCAAGGTGCGCGTACGCATGACGCGCCCAGTGCCCGCCCGGACGGGTTGCAATGCTGGACTACCAGGTGAGACTCAAAGTGCCTGCCGGATCGATGCGACCATCGATTCGGTCGAGATGCCATAACGGTCATGCAGCGTCGGCAGCGCGCCGGCATCGAGAAAGGCATCGGGCAACGCGACAGGCAGGAATGCCGGGCACAGTCGCGAACGGATCAGCAGGCTCGACACCGATTCGGTCAATCCCCCGATCACCGAGTGATTCTCGGCCACGACCACCAGGCGATCGCTGCTTCGCACCTCGCGCAGGATGGTCGTTTCGTCGAGCGGCTTGATCGTCGGAACGTGCAGCACCGCGACCTCGACACCGTCTTTCTGAAGCAGTGCCGCGCTTTCCAGCGCGCGCATCGTCATCAGGCCCGTGGCGATGATCAGCACGGCGTTGCCGCCGCGAATCAGCTTGGCCTTGCCGAGCTCGAACCGGTAGTCGTATTCGTCGAGCACGACCGGCACATTGCCGCGCAGCAAGCGCATGTAGACCGGACCCGGATGCGCCGCGATCGCCGGCACGGCCTGCTCGATGTCGATCGCGTCACAGGGATCGACGATCGTCAGTCCCGGAATGCCGCGCATCATCGCGATATCGTCGGTCGCCTGATGGCTGGGACCATAGCCCGTGGTGAGGCCGGGCAGCGCGGCGCAGATCTTGACGTTGAGCTGCTCCTCGCAGATCACCTGATGAATGAAGTCGTAACCCCTGCGGGTCGCGAACACCGCGTAGCTGGTCGCGAACGGCACCAGACCCGTCTTCGCCATGCCGCCCGCAGCAGCCATCAGCAATTGCTCGGCCATGCCCATCTGGAAGAACCGCTCGGGCCAGGCTTGCGCGAACAGATGCAGATCGGTGTACTTGGCGAGATCGGCCGTCATGCCGACGATGTCGGGCCGTTGTTCACCGAGCGCCACCAGCGCCTTGCCGAACGGCGCACTGGTGACCCTCTGCCCCTCGCCCGCGATCGACGCGATCATTGCCGACATCGTGAGTCGGGGCTTCTTCGCTGCGGGTGAGTTCATCGGCGGCTCCCGTTGTTGAAATCTGCGTCGAGGATCGCCAGAGCCTGCTGCCACTCGGGAGGATCGACTCGGATGAAATGGTTCTTCTCACGCTGCTCGAGGAACGGCACGCCCTTGCCCATCAGCGTGTCGAAAAGGATCACCCGTGGCTGCTTCGCACCGAGTTCACGGGCGGCTCGAAAGGCATGCTGAACCGCGCCCAAGTCATTGCCGTCGACGCGTTGCACGTGCCAGCCGAAGGCGAGCCACTTGTCGGCCAGCGGCTCGAACCCCATCACCTTGCCCGACGGACCGTCGGCCTGCTGGTTGTTGACGTCGACCAGGCAGATCAGGTTGGACAGGCCATGATGCGCGGCCGACATCGCGGCCTCCCATGTCGAGCCTTCGTCGAGTTCGCCATCCGACATCGAGTTGTAGACGAACGATGCAAAGCCCTGGTGGCGCAGACCCAGCGCAATCCCCACGCCGATCGCAAGCCCGTGGCCCAGCGAACCGCCGGACATTTCCATGCCCGGCGTGTAGGCCGCCATGCCGGACATCGGCAGACGGCTGTCATCGCAGCCATAGCTCTCCAGTTCGTCGAGGCTGATGATGCCTGCCTCGATCAGCGCCGCGTAATGGGCGATCGCGTAATGACCGTGCGACAGAAGGAAGCGGTCGCGCTGCGGCCAGTCGGGATCGTCGGGCTTGAATTTCATCGCCTCGCGATAGGCGACCGCCAGGACATCGGCATAGCCCAGTGCCTGGCCGATATAGCCCTGGCCCTGGACTTCTCCCATCTGCAGCGCATAACGGCGAATCCTGTAGGCACTGGCTGACAGATCTTCGAGGCTGGTTTTGCTGGTCATCGGTTCTCGATCAAGGTTTGCGTTGAGGGCGGCCCTGTCACGTTCGACGGAAGGGTCGAAGCGATGCGGGACTCGACAAGCGGAAAGCGAAGCGCACGGACTCGGTCAGCAGCAGTCGGGCTCGATGGAAGCCGTGTCGCTCGGGAGGTCGTCAGTGCGGGGTCGCATGGGGGGCGTCGATCTTTGTCTCCAACTGGGTACGATGAATTTTTTCGCAGTTTAGGCAGATGTCAACACGAGCGCAAACGAATAAATTAGACTGATAGTTGAATTCAATTCACCTGAAAATGCGCCGAATCCCACCACTCAAAGCCATCCAGGCCTTCGAGGCCGCCTCCCGCCTGGGCTCGTTCGTTGCTGCCGCGCACGAGCTGCACCTGACGCCGTCGGCGATCAGCCACCAGATCCGGCTGCTCGAGCAGAATCTGGGCATCAACCTGTTCCATCGCGTGCATCGTGCCGTCGAACTGACCGACGTCGGCAGGCGATTCGCCGACGCGATCGCCGAAGCCTTCGGCGTGATCGAGGCGGGCGCGAGAAGCGTCGAACGCACCGACAAGAGCGACATCCTCACCGTCCATGCGGTCCCCAGCATCGCGAGCCAATGGTTGATGCCCAGGCTCTCACGCTTCTCGTCGATGAATCCCGATATCGATATCCGTCTCAATGCTTCGGCTCACGCGGTCGACCTCGCCGCAGGCGAAGCCGATTTCGATATCCGCTACGGCACCTTCTACCCGGGCAGCGGTGTCGTCGTCCTGCCGTTCCCCGCCGAGACCATCGTCGTCAACTGCTCGCCGAAGCTCCTGAAGCGGCGGCGGCAAGCCGATGCCCGGCTGGATCTGTCGCGGGCGACACTGATCCACTCGGAGGTCAACCTGTACACCTGGAGAGACTGGCAGAAGGATCATGGCAATCTGCCGCTCGCCCTCGATCGCGGCCCACGATTCGATCGTTCCTTCATGGCGATCAACAGTGCGGTCGACGGTCACGGCGTCGCGCTCGAAAGTCGTCTGCTCATCGAGCGCGAGCTCGACAGCGGCACGCTCGTCCTGCCCTTCGAACTGGAGGGGCCGCAGATGGTCTGCCACCGGCTTCTCTACCTGAAGACCAAGGAACATCTACCCAAGATCAAGGCCTTCTGCAACTGGCTGTTCAGGGAACTGGCCGATTCGATCCGTCAGATCGAAACCCAAAAGAAGAAGCGGCGCATCGTGACAACCGATGGCCACGAGGGCGCCAACGGAAAGGAAAAGCCCCGAGGCCGGCGCTGACGCTCATCACCGTCGGCAGAGAGGGCGAAAAAAGAGCCCGGTGCATGCTTGCACCGGGCTCGTCGACTCGTTCGTGCCGTCGCCCCGGCATCGCCGGGCCGACGACACGTCGGAGGGTCAGGCCTTGCCCATCGCCATGCTCGGGTAGCGGACGTACTCGACCAGTTCCTGGGTTTCCCGGCTGGGTGCCGGGGTGATCAGACTCACGATGATGATCACCGCGAACCCGAGCGGCACGCCGAAGACGCCCGCCGAGATCGGCTGGATTCCCCACCAGATGTGATCGGCAATCGGTGAGGTGATACCGAAGATGCCGCGCAGCCACGCCTGCGTGTGGATCATGTAGTACATCGTGATGCCCAGTCCCGCGATCATCCCCAGCGTTGCTCCCCACTTGTTGGCGCGGCGCCAGAAGATGCCGAGCGTCAGCGCCGGGAAGAACGCCGCCGCAGCGAACGAGAACGCGGCGGACACCAGGAACAGGATGTCCGCCGGTTTCTGCGCCGCCACCGATGCCGCCGCGATGGCCACGACCAGCAACAAGGCTTTCGAGATCGCGACGCGGCGAGCCGTCGGCGCGTTCGGGTCGATCATCTTGTAGTACAGGTCATGACTCAGCGCATTGGCAATCGTCAGCAGCAAACCATCGGCAGTGGACAGCGCCGCGGCGAGACCGCCCGCGGCAACGAGCCCGGAAATGACATAAGGCAGGCCACCGATCTCAGGCGTGGCCAGCACGATGATGTCGCCGCCGATCTTGATTTCGCCCAGCTGCAGGATGTTGTCCTTGTTGACATCGACGACCGACAACAGCCCTGGATCGACTCTCGTCCAGTTCGCGATCCACGCCGGTAACTGATCGAAGGACGTGCCGATCAATCCCGTGAAGACCTCGTACTTGACGAGTACCGCCAGCGCCGGCGCGGTGAAGTAGAGCAGGAAGATGAAGAACAGCGACCAGGCGACCGATTCCCGCGCCTCCCTCACCGATGGCGTCGTGTAGTAACGGACAAGGATGTGCGGCAAGGCTGCCGTTCCCACCATCAGGCAGAAGACCAGCGCGATGAAATTGCGCCTCGATATGTCGAACGCTTTCTGGGCCGCCTCGTCGCCGTCCGGATTCCCCGCGAACTGCTGCGCGTGACGGGGCATGCCGCCCAACGGCGCGGCGCGTGTATTCGCCGCGTTGCGTGCCGCCGTCCATGCGCGCGTCGCCGCCGCCTCGTCAGCAGGAACTGCGGCCAGCGCGGTCTCCGCCGCGGTAACCTGATCCGCCGGTGCATTGGCCGCTTTCAGATCGGCAACCTTCTTCTCGGCCGCCGCCCTGTCGGCCGCCAGCGCCGCCGGCACGTCCTTGAGCTTTTCACTGAGTGCGTCCGCCTGGGCCTTGAAGATGCCGCGAACCTCGAGTTCCTTCGGATCGTTGATCAGCTTCGCTTCGGCGGCAGTGACCTTCTCCAACTGGTAGCCGTAGACCGCCTGCGGGATCGGATTGCCGGTCTGTCCGATCGACAGCCAGACGACCGGGATCATGTAGGCGACGATCAGGATGATGTATTGCGCGACCTGGGTCCAGGTCACTGCCCGCATGCCACCGAGGAACGAACAGACCAGGATACCGGCGAGGCCGACGAAGATCCCGATCTCGAACGCGAGACCCGACAGCCGGGCGGTGATCAGACCGACGCCGTAGATCTGCGCAACCACGTAGGTGAACGAACACAGGATCGCCGCCAGGATGCCGATGAAACGCGGCAGGTTGCCTTCGTAGCGCGCACCGAGGAAATCCGGAATCGTGAACTGACCGAACTTGCGCAGGTATGGCGCGAGCAGGAACGCGACCAGGCAGTAGCCGCCCGTCCAGCCGAGAATGAACGCCAGCCCACCGTAGCCGGTGAGGAAGAGCGTTCCGGCCATGCCGATGAACGACGCCGCGCTCATCCAGTCGGCACCGGTCGCCATGCCGTTGTATATCGCCGGTACTCGTCGCCCGGCCACGTAGTACTCGTTGGCGTCGGTCGTGCGGCTCATCACACCGATGCCCGCATAGAGCAGCACGGTGGCGATCAGGAAGATGATCCCGATCCAGGGCCGCGGCATGCCGATCTGCTCGAGCACCGCCACGATCGACACGAAGACGACGAATCCGCCGACATACCAGGCATAGACCTTGTTCAGCTGCTTCTTGAATGCGCGATTGTCGGCCGCTGAACTGCCGCCGGTCGCTTCGAAGTTGAGACCTGCCATGTCATTGCTCCTCGGCCACGCCAAATTTCCGGTCCAGGCGGTTCATCGCCCAAGCGTAGAAAACGATCATCACGACGTAGACGATCAATGCTCCCTGCGCGCCGACCCAGAAGCTGAACGGCCAACCGTAGAAGTTGAAGTTGAGGTCGCGGGCGAAGAAAGCCACGACAAAAGTGACGATGAACCAGATCACCATCAATACGCTGGTCATCCGGATGTTTCGACGCCAGTATTCCTTCTGCTTCTCTGTCAATTCCATGCTGTCCCCTTGTTGTTCGACTGATCAACACACCAAATGAAGAGCTAACCCACTTCTCGCTCCAACTGAGCCGCCACCTTGGGCTCGAAGCCCTTCAGGTGCCGGACGATCTTGCGCGCCTCTTCCGGTTGCCGGCGATCGAGGTGAACCCGCGCGAGCTGAACCCACCCGTGCGGACTCATCGGCTGCAACTCGGTATTGCGCTTGAATGCGGCCAACGCCTCATCGAGGCGCTGTTCCTTGAGCAAAAGTACCCCGAGCCCGTACCAGGCCCGGTCGAGCTTGGGATCGAGCGATACGGCACGCCTGAAGGCGGCCTCGGCGCCTGACCGATCATCCTGCTGATCGAGCAGGAAGGCGAGGTTGAACCAGTCGGCGGGGCGCCCGTCCGGGTCGGCGTCGGTGACGACCCGCAGATCGTCGATCGCCAGGTCGACCTGGCCGAGTTGGGCGCCGACGTGGGCGCGACTGCTCCGGGCATAAGGATCGGCTGGCCAGCGGCGGATCATTTCGCCGAACACCGCATGCGCCGCCGCCTGCCGATTCAACAACAGCAATACGATCGCGCGCCACTTGAGGAACAAGTAAGCCGCAGAACGGGAAGTCATCGACATTGTTCGATACCGATCTGCGCGCACAGGTTGATCTTGAACGCGGTGGCGAAAACCCATATGAACACCATCGACAGGAAGGCAGCCAGCTGAATATGCCGATCGAGCACGATCCGGGGTGTGATGAGACGGGTCACCTTGGTGAATGGATCGGTCATTGTTTTCAGGACCTTGTAGAAGAGATTCGACTCGCGGCGTTGTCCCGCAAGCAGACCTAGCAGAAACTGACCGATGAATGCCATCAGAGCGATCTCGGCGATCAATTTGACGGATGTAACCAAAAGCAACATCTGGTCCCCCACGTGTACAATCCGATAATAACCACAGTCTGGTGCAAATCCCTGCAAACGGGACGGTTGCCAGACTCTTAATGTCCGGATTGTTGCCGGCCGGTCTCGTGCACGAGGTCCGCAATCCGGGGCTGGCGTCGGTCAAGTTTCCGCCGATGGTGATCTGCGAAGTCTGCCAGCGATCGTCGGTTCGAGAGGTCATTCATGCAGGGGGTCGGGCTGCCCGCCGGGAGTCTTTCGTTGCACCGCGTGCTCGGACGGATCCCGCCCGAAGAACTGGATGCGCTGGCGCCCAGGATCACTTCCCTTACATTTCCTGCCGGAAGCCTTGTCGTCGCGGCCGGTCAACCTCTCGATCTGCTCTACCTGATCACCCGCGGCGCGATCGACCTGTCGGACCCCGATGCCGGCTGGTCATTGCAACTCGAACGTGATGAATGTTTCGGCGCCGGCATCGCGCCGCCACACCTGCCGTTCGCGTGGGACGCTCGCGCCCGCACAGGCACCAGCCTGCTGACCATTCGTTCCGAAGACCTCGTCGAACTGGCGCGTCGGCATCCATGGCTGGGCCAGTTCTTTCCGCATGCCGCGTCGACCGCGATTGCCGGCGTCGAAGCGTCGGAAGCCGAAAAGTCCGAGCCGCTCGCGCGGCCACCCGACGAGACGTACAGCCTGCTCGCCACGCCGGTCGGAACCCTCGTGAGAAGGTCCGCGGTGACGGTATCGCCAGCGACGTCGATTCGTGCCGCAGCGAGTCTGATGAGCGAGCAGCGCGTATCGTCGGTGCTGCTCACGGACGGACAGGCACTCGCCGGTCTCGTCACCGATCGCGACCTGCGCAACCGCGTGCTCGCGCCCGGGTTCGACAGCGAGCGTCCAGTCGCCGAAATCGCGACGCTCACGCCGATCACCATCGACAGCCGCGCACCGGCGTTCGAAGCGCTGCTGCTGATGGTGCGCCGGAACATTCATCATCTGCCGGTGATGGACGGGCAGCGCATCGCCGGCATGATCACGACGACGGATCTGACCGAGCAGCAGAGTACCTCGGCGGTCTATCTGGTCGGCGACATCCACA
>JBGSTN010000564.1:0-2100 GCA_041736455.1 Burkholderiaceae bacterium
GCCGTTGCAGCCAGCCGGCGATCGCCTCACGAAGGGCTGGCGAGCCTGCGGTAGGCGGATATTGGCCGAGGCCGTCGAGCGCAGCGACCAGCGCATCGCGCACGACGACCGGGGTCGGATGGCGTGGCTCGCCGATCGACAGATCGATGGGGGCAAGGGCCGGATTGGGTTCTACGCCTCGCAGGATTTCGCGAAAGCGTTCGAACGGATACGGCTTGAGTCCGGCGAAGCGCGGATTCACGAATCCGGCCTCAGCGGACGCTGCGACCCGGATCGAACCGACCCAGGTCGACAGCAGGCTGCAACTCGAAGCCCGGAGCCCGGTGTTCGGCCCGCACCGTCGTGAAAATGCCGCCACGGACATACCAGCGCGCCGTGATGCGCATGAAGCGTGGCGCACAGGCGTCACACAGGTCGGTGAGGATGCGGTTGGTGCAGGCCTCGTGAAACGCCCCCTCATTGCGGTACGACCACATGTACGACTTCAACGATTTCAACTCGACATTTCGGGTGTCGGCAATGTAGTCGATCTCGATCGTGGCGAAATCCGGCTGGCCCGTCAGCGGGCACAGGCACGTGAACTCCGGCACCTCGATGTGGATCAGGTAGTCACGTTCGGGAGCAGGGTTGGCGAAGGTCTCGACCAGTCGGCTGGGTTCGGAAGGCATGATGGATGGCATCGGTTGTGCAACTTCAGGCGCTACCTGAATTGCATGGGCTAACTGGCAGAGAGTATTGCAGAAAACCGCTGGCACGTCGGCAGGGATCGCCGCTTCGGAGTGCTATTATAAAAACCCGGAAACCTGTAAGCCGGACCGGCATTCTTATGAAAAAACCGACTCCAAGGCCTGTCCCGTGCGCCTGAAACAGATCAAGCTCTCCGGCTTCAAGTCTTTTGTCGACCCGACCTCGTTCCACATTCCGAGCCAGCTGGTTGGTGTGGTCGGGCCGAATGGCTGCGGCAAGTCGAATGTCATCGACGCCGTTCGCTGGGTACTCGGGGAAAGCAAGGCCTCGGAACTGCGCGGCGAGTCGATGCAGGACGTCATCTTCAGCGGCTCCTCCGAACGCAAACCGGCGGCACGCGCCTCGGTCGAACTGGTGTTCGACAACTCGTTGGGCCGCATCGGTGGCAACTGGATCAATTACAACGAGATTTCGGTCCGGCGGACGCTGTCGCGCGACGGTCAGTCCGTCTACCAGATCAACAACCAGTCCGTGCGCCGACGTGACGTGCACGACATGTTCCTCGGTACCGGCCTGGGGCCGCGGGCCTATGCGATCATCGGGCAGGGCACGATCTCGCGGATCATCGAGGCCAAGCCGGATGAACTCCGTGTATTCCTCGAAGAGGCCGCCGGGGTTTCCAAGTACAAGGAACGCCGTCGTGAAACCGAATCGCGCCTGGCCAGCACGCGCGAGAACCTGAATCGGGTCGAAGACATCCAGCGTGAGCTCGGTGGGCAGATCGCCCGCCTGCAACACCAGGCCGAAGTGGCCGCGAGCTACAAGCGGATGGATGAAGAGCGCACGATCAAGCAGCAGGTGCAGTGGATAGTCCGACGGGACGAGGCCCAGCGCAGTCAGTCGCGCGCGATCGCTGCGGCTGGCAGCGCACAGACAGCACTCGAAGGCAAACTTGCCGATCTGCGTCAGACCGAAGCGCGTTGCGAAGTCCTGCGCGAACAGTTCCGCACGGTCGGCAACGAACTTCACGAGTCGCAGGGTGCCTTCTACGAAGCCAACGCCGCAGTGTCGCTGATCGAAGGCGACATTCGCCGGATATCGGAAACGCGCGCCGAGTTGCAGACGAGGCGCGATAGACTGTCCGACGAAGTCGCCCGATTGGCGGACACGACCGACCATGCGCGACGCGAGCTGGCCGATGCGCAGGCGTCACTGGCGGATCTCGCGGTCACGATCGAAAACAATCAGGCATCGCTTGCCGCGCAACGCGAGCGTGCTCAGCAGGCCGAAGACATCCTTCACGAAGCGCGCAGCCGTTTCGAGACCTTGCGCGAACAGGCCGAAAGTGCGCGTCGCGACCTGGAGGTCAGGCGCACCGAGGTCAAGGCACTCGGTGAGCGCGCCGATCGCCTG
>JBGSTN010000663.1:0-4535 GCA_041736455.1 Burkholderiaceae bacterium
GGCCGGCGTGTACGTGGCGATGCACAACCAGGTGCTGCAATTCCCGGGCGTGGTGAAGGACCGCGAGAAGGGCACGTTCGTCCGGGCCGGGTCGCCCGCCCCGGCGGCCGGCCGTTAGACTCCCGCCATGCCGACGCCGACAGCCAGCCGCCCGGTGATCTCGGTCCGCGATCTGGTGGTCCAGTTCGACCGGCCGGAGGGCGGCAAACAGACGGTCCTCGACGGAATCACGTTCGACGTGCTGGCGGGCGAGACGCTGGTCATCATGGGCGGCTCGGGCTGCGGCAAGTCGACGCTGCTGAACTGCCTGATCGGCGAACGCAAGCCGGTCCGCGGGCAGATCACGTACCAGTTGCCGAACCTGACGGTCGACCTGTGCAGCGCCACGCCGCGGCAGCTCGACGCGCTCCGCAGGAACCTCGGCATCCTGTTTCAGTCGGGCGCGTTGTTCAGCTCCATGACCGTGGCCGAGAACATCGCCCTGCCGCTGCGCGAGCACTCGCACGTCGACCCCGAGGTGATCGACATCGTCGTGGCGATGAAGCTGCAGCAGGTGCACATGCTCGAACACCGCGACAAGCGCCCCGCCCAGCTCTCCGGCGGGCAGCGCAAGCGGGTCGGACTCGCCCGGGCCACCGCCCTCGATCCGCGCATCCTGTTCTACGACGAGCCCAGCGCCGGACTCGACCCGGTCACCAGCTCGGCCATCGACGCGCTGATGATGGACCTCGCCCAGAAGCTGCACGTCACCTCGATCGTCGTCACGCACGAGATGGACTCGGCCTTCCGCATCGCCGACCGCATGATCATGCTCGATCGCGGCAAGGTTCTGCGGATCGGACCGCGCAGCGAGTTCGAGCGGCTGCGGGCCGCCCCACCCGACACGCTGAAGTCCCGCGAAGATGAGCTGATCCGCCAGTTCGTGCTCGGCGACGCACGCGGCCCGCTGACCGACAGCAGCGGCACCACCCTCTACGAGCACCTGCTGATCGGCGGCGAAGAATCCGGCATCTTCCGTCACACCGGGACGTAGCCGGCCGCGACCGCGACCCGCCTGCGGTTCGCACCAGGCGTGTCGCGCGTGACCTCATTCACGACCGCATCCTCGCCGCGATTCTCGAGCATCGTCTGCCGCCCGGTACCAAACTCGCCGAAGAGCGTCTTGCCGACATCTTCAGCGTCAGCCGTGCGCGCATTCGCGAAGTGCTCGCGCGCCTGGCCCATGATCAGGTCGTGACCGTCTATCCGGGGCGCGGCGCATTCGTTGCCCGGCCAACCATTGCACAAGCCACCGATGTGTTCGAGGCGCGCCGCGCGCTGGAGCCTGCCGTGCTGCAGCGGCTCGTCGCCAACCTGGATACGTCCGACATCGAACGGCTTCGCCAGCATCACATTCTCGAACAGGATGCGCGACGACGTCATGACGATCGAGCGATCGTGCGCCTGTCCGGCGAGTTTCACACGCTGCTCGCCGACCTCTCGGGCAATTTCGCGTTTCAGCGAACGATGCGTGAACTGAGCGGTCTCACCTGCCTGATCATTTCGCTCTACGACGCACCGACCACGAGTGCCTGCCGTGCCGATGAACACGAGAAGATCATCGATGCGCTCGAAAAGGCGAATCTGGCGATGGCGATCCGCCTGATGCTCGAGCACCTCGACCACATCGAGAAAAGTCTGAAGCTGGACCTGGTCGACGACGTGGTCGATCTCGAGGCCGTCCTGCGCGAACCGTGAGTCTTCGCGCCGTGTCGGCCTTCAGCCAGCGCGCGTGAAGGAGAACCGGCGCTGCGCTCGCGGCCGTGTCCTCACGCCGCGTGAGCCACCCGGGCGAACTCGGGGCGCCCCTGGAGGATGACCCGCGGGTTCGCTTCGGTCAGCACTTCGCCCGCTTCCGATCCGTAGAGTGCATCCAGCGCGGCACGTGCCTGATTCATGATCGGCGGTCGATGCGCAAGATTATGGGCATCGGTCGCAATCACGGTCGCCCAGCCCGCATCGAGAAGCTTCAACGATGTCTTGTGAGCAGGCGCGCCGAACAAGCCACAGACCGATGCGCCCGTGAGCTGCAACAGGCAGCCGGCCTTCACGAAGGGCTCGATGCGCTTCACGTTGCGCATCACATCCTTGTTGCGTTCGGGATGCGCGATCATCGGCAGCACACCACGCCTCATGAACATTTCCACGGCTTTCATCGCACCGACCGGAATGTGACTGTCCGGAAATTCGAGCAGAACGACCTTGTACCCACGCCATCCGCCAACGACCGGCAGGTCGTTGATGTCGAGCAGATTGAATGCTTCCGGTTGCAGGTGAATCTCACCGCCGAGAAACACCTCCAGCGGAACGTCGTGTTCTCGAAGTGCGCGCACGAAATGATCGAATGTCGGCGACAGGCTGGAAACCGCATTCTCCCAACGGCCCGCGAAGACGTGCGGTGTCAGAACGGCCTGCTTGATCCCGTTCGCGACGGAGGCGCGACTCAGCGCGATCGCCGTCGCCAGATCGCGCGGACCATCGTCGACGCCAGGAAGCAGGTGGCAATGCAGGTCAATCATGAGTGTTCAACGGGATCCGCCGACTGGTAACACGTGTCCGAATCTTTCCGCATCGACTCGCCATCGACGGGCGTGATGTACGCGTGCGGAGTCGAACAGGAAATTGTCGCTTCGATGTGGCAAGCGCAGATAACACGTTACACCTCTTTACAGATCTGTTGCGAATAAAAGGCATCCCTCGTTTTAGGCATGCAAAAAGTCACACCGTCATGATCCGCGCGCCGCGCCGGGCTATCGTTCGAACGGTTTGCAGTTCGGCGCATTCGTCGAACGAAGACCGCCTTGCTATCGGTGTCGAGTTCGTAAAGAATACGGAATGTTAAAGGTGTTTCGTCGTTCTGAGACTTTTTCCGCACTGGCTTTCGCCGAACTCTGCTAGGCAGTTCGCGGCGCCAACAGCGTATCGGATAAGCAACTCTGTCAGGCCGGGCCGACCGGGGTGGGAGCCTCGCAGGCCGCCTCGTCTATCTGATCACGAACTAAAATCCTTTCGAGCGGCAACTCATGCAGCCTTTGCAATATCTTCCCGGGGTCTGGTCGATGATCATCGGGATAAGCCTCATGGCCCTGATGATGCGTTTCTGCGTGCGTACCGGGTGGGTCGACAAGCCCGATCATCGCAAGTGTCACGTCGGCGCGATCCCTCTGGCCGGCGGTCTGTCGATCATCACGAGTTTTGCGATCACGGTATTCACCTTCGGGACCGGTTCCCTGGCGCCGGGGCTCACGGCGGCTGCCTTTCTGGTGTTCGTGGTCGGTTTCATCGATGACAAGCACCCGATGCGAGCGCGTTACCGCTTCGCCACTCACCTGCTTGCCGGCATGCTGCTCGTGCTCGCCGACGGCACCATGGTTCACTCGCTCGGTGATTCATTCGGACCCGTGCCGCTCGGATTGGGCTTCCTGGCCATTCCGTTCAGCATCGTCGCGATCGCCGGCGTCATCAACGCATTCAACATGGTCGACGGCGTCGACGGGCTCGCCGGCGGCCAGGGTTTCGTCTCGCTGATGTGGTTCATGATCGCAGCGGCATTGATCCCTGCCGGCGCGGGCGGTGCAGATTCGAGCGTCGACGTCGGCGCGGTGCTGGTTCCCATGCTTGGCGCCATTCTCGCGTTTCTCACATTCAACATGCGCACGCCCTGGCGTGCCCGTGCCTCGGTCTTTCTCGGCGATGGCGGCAGCATGCTGATCGGCCTGCTGGTGGGCTGGGCTGCGATCAAGCTCACCAACTCGTTCGGGCAGAGCGGCATGGGGCCGGTCTCCGCGGTATGGGTCCTCGCGATTCCGCTGATCGACATGTTCTCCTGCATCGTTCGGCGGGTGGCGGACGGCCTGACGCCGATGACGGCCGACAACAAGCACATGCATCATCTCCTGATCGCCCGCGGCATGTCGGCCAACCGCGCCGTCTCGACCATGAACCTCGCAGCCTTCGTCGGCGGGTTGATCGGAGTGGCGGGGTGGCTGATGAAAGTCCCGCAATACCTGCTTTTCTGGCCATTGCTCGCGATCTTCGTCGCCTATCTGTTCTATGCACGCCGATTCTGGCGCGTGTTCGAATTCGATCGACTGGAAGACGCGACGTTGCCCGCCACCTGAACGATCAGAACCCGTTCTGCCCGGCGTGGTTGGCCGGGCGGGTCCGGGCATCGAATTGGATTGATGGCGAAAAGTGAATTGCCGACAGATCCGAACTGAACGGAATGGCGTGTGACAAGTTTTGGTGCGCAGGGGTCGGCAATCGGTATGGCGTTACGGTACGATCCGATCAGGGGAGGCGCGGCGCGCGGTGCGCATTCCCGCCGTCTCATGATCCTCCATTTTTGCAGGCTCCCGTGGCGTGACGACCGCCGACCGGCCGATTCGACCGATCGGACCACCAATTCACCCGACAATTCCAACTGATCCGTTCATGAACAAGCCAGAACCACTACCTGCATACGGAACGCCCGAGACCCGCCGCGCGCTCACGGC
>JBGSTN010000714.1:0-3811 GCA_041736455.1 Burkholderiaceae bacterium
CCGGCTGGTTCCTCGGCCGGTGGGGCGGGCACCGGCGCAGCCGCACCCGGCGCACCCGCCGGCACGAATACGAAAATTCCGGAGACCACTGCGCCGGAATCGGGTCAACCGGCCGATATTCCGAAGTAGAATGGTGCGCTGCTTTTGAAGTAGCCGACGTGGTGAAATTGGTAGACACGCTATCTTGAGGGGGTAGTGGCGAAAGCTGTGCGAGTTCGAGTCTCGCCGTCGGCACCATAGTTCAGTGGCAGCATCGATTTTTTCAAAACCCAATCAGCCAGGGTCGTCGCTTGAATCTCGAAAACTACCTCCCCGTACTCCTGTTCATCATGGTCGGTGTTGCGGTAGGCGTCGGTCCTCTTCTCATGGGCAAGTTGCTCGGCCCCAGCGCGCCGGACGCGCAGAAACTGTCGCCCTACGAGTGCGGCTTCGAAGCCTTCGAAGATGCACGCATGAAGTTCGACGTGCGCTATTACCTCGTCTCCATTCTCTTCATCCTTTTCGACCTCGAGATCGCGTTTCTCTTTCCGTGGGCCGTATCGCTCGATCAGATCGGATTCTTCGGTTTTGCGGCCATGATGGTATTTCTCGGGGTACTGGTTGTCGGTTTCATCTATGAATGGAAGCGCGGCGCGCTCGATTGGGAGTAACGCGCGAGGGGTCGTGCGACGGTGAGGTGGCGTGCAAGCCCGGGTCTGCTGGTCGCTCTTGGTCGAGTGGCTGCACGGGTCGCAGCCATTTCAATGGTGTAATTCACCAGTTGGCCCTAAACGCACGAATCAGTCGCAACAGCAGGAAGCTGCCATGAGCATCGAAGGTGTAATGAGTCAGGGTTTCGTCACGACCCAGATGGACAAGGTCATCAACTGGACGCGGACCGGTTCGCTCTGGCCGATGACATTCGGCCTCGCGTGCTGCGCCATCGAGATGATGCACGTGGGCGCTTCGCGTTACGACCTGGACCGTTTCGGCATGTTCTTCCGGCCGAGTCCGCGCCATTCCGACCTGATGATCGTCGCCGGTACCCTCTGCAACAAGATGGCGCCGGCGCTGCGCAAGGTCTATGACCAGATGCCCGAACCCCGCTGGGTGCTGTCGATGGGTTCATGTGCCAACGGTGGCGGGTACTACCATTATTCCTACTCGGTCGTGCGCGGTTGCGATCGCATCGTCCCGGTCGACGTCTATGTGCCGGGCTGCCCGCCGACCGCCGAGGCTCTCATTTACGGGATCATCCAGTTGCATTCGAAGATCCGTCAGACAACGACCATCGCACGCCAGGCATGACAGAGCTACTCAACCTGCAGCAACGGCTCCAGGCTTGCCTTGCCGCCCATGAGCCGACCATCGTGGTCGCATTCGGCGAGATAACGGTCACCATCAAGTCGAGCCGTCAGATCGAGGCACTGACCGCGTTGCGAGACGATGCGGGTCTGCGTTTCGACACGCTCATCGATCTCTGTGGCGTCGACTACAGCCAGTACGGCGGCGGCTCCTGGGATGGCCTGCGATTCGCGGCCGTCATCCATCTGCTCTCGGTCGTCAACAACTGGCGCGTGCGCGTGCGGGTCTTCTGCCCGGACGACGATTTCCCGGTCATCAAGTCGGTGACCGAGATCTGGCCTGCGTCGAACTGGTTCGAACGGGAGGCCTTCGATCTGTTCGGCATCGTGTTCGAAGGACACCCTGATCTGCGGCGCATCCTGACCGACTACGGTTTCGTGGGCCACCCGTTCCGCAAGGATTTTCCGGTATCGGGACACATGGAAATGCGCTACGACCCCGAGCAGAAGCGGGTGATCTATCAGCCCGTCACGATCGAGCCGCGCGAAATCGTGCCGCGCGTGATTCGAGAGGGTGGTTACGGGGTGGAGCGCTGAACGATGGCCGAGATCAAGAACTACACATTGAACTTCGGACCGCAGCATCCGGCCGCGCATGGTGTGCTGCGACTCGTGCTCGAACTCGATGGCGAGGTCGTGCAGCGTGCCGATCCGCATATCGGGCTGCTGCATCGGGCCACCGAAAAGCTGGCCGAGACCCGCACGTACCTGCAGAACGTCCCGTACATGGACCGGCTCGATTACGTGTCGATGATGTGCAACGAGCACGCCTACGTGATGGCGATCGAAAAACTGACGGGTGTCGAGGTGCCGCTGCGGGCGCAGTACATCCGTGTGATGTTCGACGAGATCACGCGCATTCTCAATCATCTGCTCTGGATCGGCACACACGGCCTGGACGTGGGTGCGATGGCCGTTTTTCTCTACGCGTTCCGCGAACGCGAAGATCTGATGGATTGTTATGAGGCGGTGTCGGGCGCGCGGATGCACGCGGCCTACTATCGACCGGGTGGCGTCTATCGCGACCTGCCCGACACGATGCCGCAACACAAGCAGACCAAGGTGCGCAGTGCGGCCGCGTTGCGCGAACTGAACCGCGACCGGTCCGGGTCCCTGCTCGACTTCATCGAAGCGTTCACCGCCCGCTTCCCGCACTATGTCGACGAATACGAAACCCTGCTCACCGACAATCGCATCTGGAAGCAGCGTCTCGTTGGCGTCGGTGTCGTCGACCCCGATCGCGCGAAAGCTTTGGGTTTCTCGGGTCCGATGCTGCGCGGCTCGGGTGTTGCCTGGGATTTGCGCAAGACTCAGCCGTACGAAGTCTACGACCTGCTCGACTTCGATGTGCCCGTCGGTACCAACGGTGATTCCTACGACAGGTACCTGGTGCGCATCGCGGAGATGCGCCAGTCCAATCACATCATCAAGCAGTGCGTCGAGTGGCTCAGGAACAATCCCGGCCCCGTGATGAGCGACAACCACAAGGTCTCACCGCCCGAGCGCGTCGACATGAAATCGGGCATGGAAGACCTGATTCACCACTTCAAGCTGTTCACCGAAGGCTTTCATGTCCCGGCGGGCGAGTGCTATGCGGCCGTCGAGGCACCCAAGGGAGAGTTCGGTATCTACCTGGTTTCCGATGGCGCCAACAAGCCCTATCGGCTCAAGATCCGCGCACCGGGCTTCGTTCATCTGTATTCGCTCGACGAGATGTCGCGCGGTCACATGCTTGCCGACGTGGTCACGATCATCGGCACCATCGATGTCGTGTTCGGCGAGGTGGATCGATGACATCGCCACAGACCCAGCAGGCGAGGTCGGTCGACGCGTTGCTCGACGCGGCGTCGCGCCAGCGTATCGATCGTGAAGTGGCCAAGTTCCCGGCCGAGCAGAAGCAGTCGGCCGTGATGTCGGCGCTGGCGATCGCGCAGGATCAGCATCATGTGCTGACGATGCCGGTGATCGAAGCGGTCGCAGACTATCTCGGCATGGCGCCCATCGCGGTTCACGAGGTCGCCACCTTCTACAACATGTACCACATCAAGCCGGTCGGCAAGTTCAAGGTGGCGGTCTGCACCTGCCTGCCGTGCGAATTGCGCGATGGCGCGAAGGCCGGCGAGTACATGAAGTCGCGCCTGGGCATCGACTACAACGAAACGACCGCGGATGGTCTGTTCACGCTGGTCGAGAGCGAATGTCTTGGCTCATGCGGCGATGCGCCGGTGATGCTGGTCAACAACAAGCAGATGTGCAGTTTCATGAGCGCCGATCGGATGGATGCGCTGATCGAGGAACTGCGCAGTGCGGGTGTTGCTGGTACGGCGACGGGTCCGGGGTGGACCGCTGGCCCCGGTTCGATTCCCGGACCGGGGTCACCCGCGGGTCCTGGGTCGCCTGAAAGTCCGAATTCGAATGCGCCCGTCGATGGGTCCGCCGGTCCGAACGGAACGGCCGTTCCGATGGCG
>JBGSTN010000074.1:0-5041 GCA_041736455.1 Burkholderiaceae bacterium
GAGCGTGACGACCAGATCATTGCCCTCGATCTCGGTCTTGTACTGCATCTGCCGCTTCAGACTGAGTACGACGCGCGACCGGCTGCCCGAGCTGACGACGTTGACACCGCGAAACTCGCCCTGTTGCGAGTCGGCGCCTTCGCGCGGCGCGCGGTTCTCGGTCTCAGCGAAATCGAATGCGATGCGTGGCGGATTGTTGATCGTGAAGCTCGGGGGCACCGTCCCCAGCGGCTCGGCCATGCGGATCCGCATGTAGCTCGTATCACCACGACTTGCCGTCGTGATGCTCTCGATGACATTGCCTTGCGCGAACGCTGCGTTGCCGAAGGCACTGCCGGCGACCATCGCCACCGCACAGACCGAAAACGGCAAGGCGCGAGCCAGCGCCGACGGTCGGCAGCGTGCCAGGCGCAGCACGCCCAGCGTCGCGATCGTGGACAGCGCCGTCACGCGAGCCGACTGCGTGATATTGACGAATTCTTTCGAGCCAACACTCATTTTCCACTCTCCTGCAACTTGAGCACTGTTTCGCGTTCGACCCAGTCGCCTGTCGCGTCTTGCACCAGTTCACGCAGCGCGACTTCCGTCTCGCCAATGTTTGTAATCAATCCGAAGTTCTGCCCGGCGTAACCACCGACCCGCGCCTGATAGATCGTCTTGTCCACCTGCAGCAACGCCGTGTCGTTGCGCTTGCTGCGCATGAACCCGACCATCTGGATCTGCTCGAGCGGAAAATTCTCGAGAATCTCGCGACGGCGATTGACGTCCGGCGCGAGCCCGCCTTTCGCACGAACCTGCATCGGATCCTGCAGCGACGCGAGCTTGAGCGGCGAGAACGGCTGGATCTCTTCGACGAGTTCGTAATAGAAGGGCTCGAATCGCTTCGGTTCCTCGAGCTTCACCTTGATGGGCCGGGCCGATGCGCGCGTGTCGTCCATCCAGACGTCGATCTCGTTGAGGCGGGCATCGCAGCCCGTCAACGCGACACCGAGCACAATGCAGAGCAGCGTGGTCCGGCGCCGCGCGTTCGAACGAGCGACCGGAGTTCGTTCCCTGTCGATGCGGGTCGTTTTCATGGCTGTTTCCGACCTCCTTTGGCGGCGGCTTTCTTGCGCTCCTGCTCCTGAGCGAGGAGCTCTTCGGGATCCAGGTAGCGGTAGGTCTTGGCGACGGCCATCAACTCGAGGTCGCCTGTCTTCGTATTGCGCTTGAGTTCGACGTTGTTCAGCGTGACGATGCGGGGAAGATTCGCGACATCGCTGGCGAAATGACCGAGCTCGTGATAGCCACCCACCAGCCGGATATCGATAGGCAGCTCGGCGTAGTAATCCTTGACGATCACCCGGCCCGGACGGAAGAGCTCGAACTGAAGCCCTCGTCCGACGCCAGCCTGGTTGATATCGGAGAGCAGCGCGTCCATTTCCGCCTTGCTCGGCAACTGCTTCTCGAGCACCGAGACGTATTGCGCAACCTGGATCTTCTGCTCGCGCAGCGCGGGCAGGTTGACGGCCTTCGTCATCTTCTCGGTGAACTCGGTGCGCAATTGCAGCTCGCGCATCTCTCCCGCCTCGACCTGTTCGAGCAGACCACGCCAATAGAGCAACCACGCAAGCAGGCAGATCACGGCGAAGATCGTCACGAGCAGTGCCGCTCTGGGCAGCTTCGGCCACAGGCCGGGATGCTTGCCCTGCAGGCCTTCGAACTCGCCGCGCACTGCGGCAAAATCAACTTTCATCGCTGGCTCCCGGTGGCGTTGCTGACGCGCAGGTTGACCTTGGAGCCCGCCACCTTGGCGGCGGACTTTCCGTCGGCATTGAGCGTCGAAGGCGTCTTCAGCAACGCATTCATCGTGAACTCGAACAGGCGCCGGGTCTCGCTCGGATTGCGTCCCTGACCCTTGATGTCGATCGCCTTGATCTCGTTGAGATCGGGGCGCTCGAGCCATTCGGAGGTAGCGGCCAGGTTGCGCAGGAATTCGGCAATGCGCTCGTTGGTCTGGGCCTGCCCGACCAGCGACACGCGCTTGTCGGTCTGCTTCATCGCCGTCAGGTAGACGCCGTCGGGCACGTACTTGACGAGTTCGTCGAACAGATGGACCGGGATCGTCCGATCGCTCTGCAGGCTTTCCACCGATTGCTGGCGTGCCTTGAGCGAACGGATCTCCGCTTCGAGCGAGGCGATCTCCTTGATCTGCAGATCGAGTTCGGCATTCTTGGCGACGATGTATTCGTTACGCTGGTTCTGCGCGTCGATCATCGAATTGATGCCTATGCCGACCATCAGTGCAGTCGCCGCGCCGGCGGCCGCAAACGCGCCGCTCAGGCCGAGAAAGTCCTTCTTGCGCTTCTCACGCCGCATCTCTCGATGCGGCAACAAGTTGATGCGAATCATGCGTCGAACCTCCGCATGGCCAGACCCACGGCGACCAGCAGCGACGGGGCATCGACCCGCAGCTGTTTGTCGCGGATCGAGTCGGCCACTTCCATGCCCTGGAAAGGCGCCACCAGTTCAGTCGGTACCTGAGTACGATCACCAACCGCTTCGACCAAACCGGGGATGACCGACGAACCGCCGGCGAGATAGATCTGATCCACGCGCGAATACGGCGTGGACGTGAAGAAGAACTGCAGCGCACGGCTGATGTCCGTCGCACCCTGCTCGACGAACGGCTTGAGCAGGTCCTCGGCATAGGTGTCGGGAAGATCACCGGTGCGCTTCTTGATTTCAGCCTCTTCGAACGTGATGCCGTACATGCGCACGATGTCCTGGGTGAGCTGGTTACCGCCCAGGGCCTGCTCGCGTTCGAAGATCGTGTTGCCGTTGAGCACGATGGTCGCGTAGGTCGCGTGCTGACCGATCACGATCACGGCGATGATCTGGCCCTGTCCGCCGTTGGGCAGGAAGGACGTCACGTGATCGATCGTGGTACGCACCGCGTAGGGCTCGACATCGACGATCACGGGCTTGACGCCAGCCATTTCCGCAATGGCGACACGGTCGTCGACCTTTTCCTTGCGCGACGCTGCCAGCAGCACATCGACTTCGTCAGGCGAATTCTCGTTCAAGCCGAGGATCTGGAAGTCGAGATTGACCTCGTCGATCGGAAACGGGATGTACTGACTCGCCTCGCTCTCGACCTGGACTTCGTAGTCTTCCTCGCGCAGATCCGCCGGCAACATGATCTTCTTGGTGATCACCGCAGCGGTGGGCAGAGCCAGCGCGACTTCCTTCGACTTGATGTTGGCCTTTCGCAGTGCCTTGCGTAGTGCCTCCGAGACCACCTCGGGCTTCTCGATCGCGCCATCCACGATGGCGCCACGTTCGATCGGCTCGATGGCATATCGCTCAAGGCGCATCGGTGCGCGGTCCCCACGGCCCAGCTCGACCAGCTTGACGCTGGACGAACTGAGATCGATCCCGACTAGCGGGGGCAGTTTTCTGCCGAACAGTCCTGATATGGAAAGTGCCAATGCAACCTCGCACCAAAAATTGTTATTGCCGAAGGACCTGTAACTTAAGTCGATATGTCAATTCGATCGTATCGATCAGGTGATCGCAGAGACAATGGATCTGTCGCCGTCACCGCCAACCCTGCCTGCCGTTCATCCGTCCAACCCGACCGTTCAATGAGCGTTCGGATCGAGTGGTGGTGTCGATCCGACCAACGGCGTCCCTGCCAACGACTGCCACCCCTTGAATCCGGTGTCTTCGCCACCTTCGTCTGGGCCATGCCTGAAGCACGAATTGCGGCCCGGACCCGCCTGACGAACGACACCGTTGTCGCCCGGATCGAGTGCCATGGTCGGCGCTGGAAGTCGGCGATGACCGGCGCTGTCGTCCACGCGCTGCAGGCAGTTCCAGTGACGGTCGGTCGCGGTCGATGAGCGGCCTGTCCGCCGGATGGCGATGGTGGATTCGAGACAGACATCGATCGCGGCAGGTATCCTTTCGTCTGCCGCTCATCCGGAACGCCGAGGCTTTTCCCGCCGGGCGCCCCTGGGCAACGTCGATCAAGCGCGCCGCTGGCGCACGGACCCGTTCAAGTGATCAGAAAACCCCCACACACCGCCAAGGGCTTCTCGTTCGTCCGCCTGCTGGCCTGGCTCGTCGGCCTGCCGGTATTCCTGCTCGTCGCAACCAGCCTGGCGGGCGTGCTGGCATTGACCCTGGTCAATGACCGGTTGCCAGCCATCGATTCGGTGCTCGAGTACCGTCCGCGCATGCCGATGCGCGTCTATACGATCGACAGGCAGCTCATCGGCGAATTCGGTGAAGAGCGCCGTCAGTTCGCGCGATTCGACGAGGCGCCGCAATCGATCAAGGACGCCATTCTCGCCGCCGAGGATGCCCGCTTCTTCGAACACCGCGGCATCGATTTCATCGGCGTGGTGCGCGCTGCTCTGGCCAATTTCCGGTCAGGCGGGATTGCGCAGGGCAGCAGCACCATCACCATGCAACTGGCGCGCGAGTTCTACCTGAGCAACGAGCGCACGTATTCGCGCAAGCTCACCGAAGTACTGCTCGCATTGCGGATCGAGCAGGCGATGAGCAAGGAGGAGATCTTCGAGCTCTACCTGAACCAGATCTTTCTCGGCAAGCGGGCCTACGGATTCGAAGCCGCTGCGCAGACCTATTTCGACAAGCCCCTCAAGTCGATCAGCATTGCCGAGGCGGCGATGCTTGCCGGCCTGCCCAAGGCGCCGTCCAGCTTCAATCCTCTCGTCAATCCCGCGCGGGCGCGGGAACGTCAGCTGTACATCCTGCGTCGCATGCTCGAACTGCGCTTCATCGATCAGGCGACCCACGATCGGGCGGTCGACGAGAAGCTCGTCTTCGCGCAGTCGCACAGTGTCGTGACGGATTCGGCGCCGTATGTCAGCGAGCTCGCTCGTCGGCTGGTCTATGACATGTACGGCGACAACGCGTACACGGCAGGCCTGCAGGTCTATACGACCGTGCACAGCCGTGACCAGGATGCGGCGCGTCGCGCGCTGCGCAACGGCATCGTCGACTACGACGAACGATCCGGCTTTCGTGGGCC
>JBGSTN010000798.1:0-4387 GCA_041736455.1 Burkholderiaceae bacterium
GATGCGCTCGACGCGCCGGGCGAGCCAGGTCGGCCTGCCGTCGGCGTCGATCCGGAACAGCGCCGTCTTGACCGCACCGGAACCGATGTCGATGCCGATCGTGTGCATGGGTTTGTTCATCAAGGTCTCTCGGGTGTTTCGATCAGGTGCCGGACGGATCACGCGCCTCGTCGGACGGACGCGCTGTCGATCGGACGCAGTGTCGATCGGACGTCATGTCGATCTTCCTTTTGCGACGGTCAGTTTCTGTGCTCGGCCGCCTTGCCTTCCTCGACGACGGCGCGCCAGGCGAACGTGGCGCCGCCGAGCGCGCCGGTATAGATGGACTCGGGATCGATGTTCAACGTGAGCTTGCCGTAGTTCTCCTCGATCAGGGCGTCGAGTGCCTTGACCGCCGCCTCGTTCTTGGCGACGCCGCCGGTGAACGTGAACTCGTTGCGGATGCCACCCGAGCGTGCCAGGATCGACATCGCGCGCAGGATGATCGCGCGGTGCAGGCCGGCCATGATGTCCTCGCGCTTGTCGCCGAGCGCGAGCCGATCGCGCAGTTCGGCGCCGGCGAAGACGGTGCAGGTCGAATTGATGCGGATCGTCTTCGTCGACTTCATCGCCATCGGCCCCAGTTCGTGCAGGCCCATGTTCATCTCGTCGGCGATATAGCCCAGGTAGCGGCCGCAGCCGGCGGCGCAGCGATCGTTCATCTGGAAACTCTCGACGATGCCTTGCGGATCGACCTGTATCGCTTTCGTGTCCTGACCCCCGATGTCGAGCACGGTGGCCGTGTTCGGATACATCACGTGTGCACCGAGTCCATGGCAGAGGATCTCGCTGCGGATGTGTTCCTTGCTGAACGGCAGTCGCGCGCGCCCGTAGCCGGTGCCCACCGTGTAGGTCTCCTCCATCACGGTGTCGAGCACGCCCTTGATCGGTGCCTCGACCTGTGCGCGGCGTGCCCGTGCCTCGGGTACCAGCTTGAAACTGCGCTCGAGCGCGGCCAGCAGGTGGCGGCGGATCGAATCGGCGTATACACGGTTCTCGACCTCGATGATCGAGCGGTCGAACAGATTCAGCAGATAGTCGTAGCGCGTGCCCAGTTCCTTGGCCACCGTTTCGCCGATCGCCAGGTACTGGCTGCCGGCGATGTCGCGGAAGAAGTCGCTCTTGCGTCTGGCGCCAGGTGCGAAGAGCGCCGGCGCCTCCGCCTTGATGCGCCTGAACACCTCGTCCAGCGCCTCGCGCGCCGCCGTCTCGCCGCTGCCGAAACGGGCCGTCTCGAGACTGCGGCGGCAGGTCTCCTCGAGGTCCACCAGTTGCTCGAGGTACTGCTCGGCGCGGAAGTCGCGCTCGAGCTGACCGAGGAAGGTATCGAGCGAGCCGTTCAATGCACCGGAGCGGCCGAGGGCTTCGCGGAAGAGATGGAAGCGGCCGTTGAGCAGGGCCTCGGTGCGCGCCACGGCCGCGGCGGTGTCGTAGTTGGAGCGCGAGTTGGTGATGCCACGGCCGAGGATCTGCTGGTTCTCGTCGACCACGACCGCCTTGGTGGTCGTCGAGCCGAGATCGATGCCGATGAAGCAGTGCATGAATGACTCCTTGGACGCAACGTCAGTGAGCGATGATCGGGATCACCGGCGACCGGCTGGACACGGGATGCAGGCTGGCCGCCGAGCGCTTCTGCTTGACCATCTGGAAGTAGCTCTCGAGCCGGTTCTTGACGTTGGCGGCCGAGAAGTAGCGCGGATCGACGAGGTCGGTCTCGATGAACGCAGCAGGCTTGCCGGTGCGTCTCTCGACTTCTCGCAGGATCAGCAGCTGGCCGGCCGAGAAACTGTTGCAGCTCTTGATCGAGTTGATCAGCAGGCCGTCGGCCTGGTACTCGTCGATGTACCGGCAGATCATGTCGACCCGCGAAGGCAGGTTCAGGTTCGTGTAGCAACCCAGGCAATAGTCGGCGAGCGACTCGAGCGGGTTCTCGGGATCGTGACGAAAGCCGTAGTCGTACAGGCCGCCCACTTTCGCGTAGGTCGATGCGACGACGACCGCGCCTTCTTCGTAGAACATCTTCCAGAAATCGCGAAAGCTCGTCCAGTTCGGCGGACCCTCGACGACGATCCGGTATTTCTCCTCACCCATTTCGCCCTCGGGCGTGATCGGGCCCTTGCCCAGGCGCACGCGCTCCTCGATCTCCTGGCGCAGCACGCTGTAGTAATGCGTGGCCGCCGGCGTGCCACGGAACGCGGTGAAGATCGGGCCGATGTAATAGACGGCGCCGAAGTAGCCGTCGATCGGGCTCGGCCGGTTCCTGGCCGAGTGCAGCACCTTCACCAGATCGTCCTCGGCCCTGGCCGACTCGCGCATGTACTGGCGCAGGCGGTCGATGTCGAACCTGACGCCGGAGATGCGCTCCAGCGTCGGGATCACCGTCTCCTTGAGCTGCCGCACGACGTAGTCGCGCATGTTCGGCGCAATCTTTCCTTCGCCCTGGTAGGGCACGTGCAGCATCACCGTCTCGCAGCCATACTTGTGGCGGATCAATTCGAACCACTTCATGAACGTGAAGCAGCCGGTGTAGCTGAGCAGCAGCAGGTCGGGCCTGGGCAGCGGGTCGCCGGTCGGGCCGATCTCGCCGCCCATCATCATGCCGAGGTCGGATTTCACATAGGTGCAGACGTCCTCGCTGTGACCGTCGCGCTCGGCATCCATGATGAACTTGCCGCTCTTCTTGCGCATGCCGTTCTGCAATGCATTGGTCTCCGGCAGGCTGCGCGCGAAGTCGAAGCACATCAGCAACTCGTTGAGATTGCCGGGCACGAAGGTCGCCGACACCTTGCGGTTGTTCTGCCGCGCAGTCGCCAGCTCCATGTAGTTCTGGTTGATCAGTTCCTTCTGCAGCCACATCGCGTCTTCCTTCTGGACGTCGGGTGGGCGCCTGGCGGAGCCGGTCGGGCTGGGCATCGCGACGGTCGCGGTCTTCATGCGGTTCTCCTTGGCGGGCTCAAGCGGCTGCGCTCCACAACTTGATCGAATCGGCGAACGTACCCGCCTGTTCACGGATAGGGGCCATCTGGCCCGTGTTCTCCGCGTACTTGAACGCGGTGTACGGGATGTCGTGCTTTGCGAGCACGTCCTGCAGCATCGGCCGCTCCAGCAGCGCCGGGTCGCAGAACGACGGCGCGGCGAACACGACGCCCTCGGCACCGCGTGCCTTCACCTGTTTCATCAGGAACACGCCTTTCTCTTCGCGCGTGGTGTCGTACTTCGCCGCGGTCGTGGCCGAGCGGTGCAGGAAGGCCCTGGACAACTCGAGCAGCGGATCGCCGTCAGCTGGCACGTCGTCGAGCAGCCAGCGGGAAACCAGCATGAAGTCATCGTCGACGACATAGCAGCCGGCCATCTCGATCGACTTGATCAGTGCCAGTGGTGGCTGTTCGCAGAAGCCGCCATTGATGACGACCCGCGCGTTGTCGCGCTTCGGACGCCGGAACTCCTGCGCTGCTGCCATGTAGTCGCGCAGCAGCTTCGTGTGTTCCTCGACCGGCAGCACCATGCCGGCGCGCTGCAGCAGATAGATTTCAGAGGTCGGAAGCTGCCACGGCTGCGCGGCGCGCATCGTGTACAGCTCGCGGATCGCGGCCCGGTTCTCGTTGTAGACGGCGATCGACGCGTTGAGCGCCTCGTCGGTGATCTCCCTGCCGGCGATCCGCGCGAGATCCTCGCGCAGGATCTGCATCTCCTCGATGTAGAACCGGCCCCCGACAGCGTCGTCATAGTTCTGCGGAACGTCGATGTAGCGGACGTACTTGTCCTTGAACAGGATCTGCCACATGCCCGACAGGTTGCGGATCACGTCGCAGATCGACGGGAACAGCATGCCGTCCAGGCAGTCCAGGCGGCCGGTCAGTCCCAGTTCGATCGTCGAACGCGGAATGCGGCAGATATAGCTCTGGTAGTAGGCGTCGCCCTGGATCACCTCGAGCTGGTCGCCGCCGCCGAGGATGCCGACCGGGAGCATGCCCGCGGCGTGGATGATCTCGCGCGGCACGTAGACCGGCATGTAGCCGATCGCCTTGCGCCCCGGTGCCTCTTCCTTCCAGCGCTTGACGGCGTTGAAGTCCAGATCCTCGAAAAGCGTTTCGCAGCGCGCGACGATCTGCAGCACGTCGGGCTGGGACGGCGTGGCGGCGTTGAGGTCCCGGCTCATCATCGGTGCTCCCAGACGGGCGTTCGGCGTTCGAGGAAAGCGGCCAGCCCCTCGTGCGCGTCGCGGGTGGACATCAGTTGTTCGAGGTAGAGGCGTTCGACTTCGTCGAGACGTTCACGCAACTCGCGTCCCCGGGCCGCACGGGTTGCGGCCACCGCGCAGAGCAGCGCGGCGGCGCTCCTGGGCGCC
>JBGSTN010000832.1:0-1534 GCA_041736455.1 Burkholderiaceae bacterium
CGGCCATCGGCAACCAGATCAGCCGCGGATCGCGGTCGATCAGCCCGGCCTCGACGGCCGACCGATCGGCATCGGCCATACCGGACGACACCACGACCATCACGCGCCTGATCCATGGACGGTCCAGCAGCGCCGCGATCGTCCATGACAGCATCGGGCGCCCGGCAAGCGTGAGAAACTGCTTGGGTCGATCTGAACCGACCCGACTCCCTGTTCCCCCTGCCGGTATCAATGCGGTGAATTCGTGCAATATCGAGTCGCTCATCTAGAATACGATCCTGTCGGGCTGCCACAACCGAGCCTTCGAAGATACCACCAAGGGTGGTCCTTCAATCACCTTGCGTGGTCCTTCGATCGCGCTCCCACAGGGTGCGCATTCCTCACCAATGACGTCCAACTCCAGTAGCTCGAGGGCTTCCAGACCGGCCCCGGCCGATGCCGTGTTCGGCGTCGACGCCGATACGGCATCGCATTGGCCTGCACAGGGTGCCACGGCAACCTTGGCCGCGAATCACGGATCTTCCGATGCCCTGGCCCTGGCTTCTCTGCTGGCCCACCCTGATCGGCCGGGCTGCATCGCGGTCGTCGCGGCGAACGCCACCGATACTCAGCGCCTCGCCGAGGAAGTCGCGTATTTCGCGCCGCAATGGCGCATCGCCCACCTGCCGGATTGGGAGACCCTGCCCTATGACGCGATCTCGCCGCACCAGGATCTGATCAGCGATCGACTGGCCGCGCTGCATGCACTGCAGCGTGGTGAAGTCGACATGCTGATCACGGCGATGTCCACGGCCTTGCATCGCCTGGCTCCCCCTGCCTTTCTGGCGGCCTATACGTTCAACTTCGATCGGGGGGCGGCACTCGATGAAGCCGCCTTGCGCGCTCAGCTCCTGCGCGCCGGGTACGAGAACGTGTCGCAGGTCGTCAAGCCGGGCGAATACTCGGTGCGCGGCGGCTTGATCGATCTGTTTCCGATGGGCGCCGCGCTGCCGTTTCGGCTCGATCTTTTCGGCGACGAGGTCGAATCGATCAAGACCTTCGATCCGGATACCCAGCGCACCCTTTATCCTGTCGAGTCCGTGCGACTGCTGCCCGCCCGCGAAATGCCTACCAACGAGGCTGCCCGCAGCGCGTTTCGTGGCCGCTGGCGCGAACGTTTCGAAGGCGATCCGAGTCGTGCCGCGGTTTACCGCGACATAGCGCACGGTGTGCTCGCCGCGGGTATCGAGTACTGGTTGCCGCTCTTCCACGAAACGACGGCCACGCTGTTCGATTACCTGCCGCCGTCGGGAACCGTCATATTGCACGGCGAGGTCGAACCGGCAGCAAACGACTTTCTCGACGACGCCCGCCAGCGCTACCAGTTCCTGTCGCGCGATGTCGAACGACCGGTCCTGCGGCCTGACGAGTTGTTCCTCGACGCCGAACAATTCTTCTCGGCCACGCACGACTTCGCACGCATGCGGATGAATGTGCACGCGGCCGAGTCGGGAAGTCACCGCTTTGCTTCAGCGCTGCCGATCGTCGGCGTCGA
>JBGSTN010000869.1:0-2634 GCA_041736455.1 Burkholderiaceae bacterium
ATCCTCGCGACCAGGTGATCCGCCGCCAGCGTCCACATGTGTTCGATCGGCACGTGGATCGTCGTCAGCGCCGGATACCAGTGCGGCGACAGGTCGAGGTCGTCGAAGCCGACCACGCTGACGTCGCCTGGAATCGCGATACCACTGGCCGATGCCTGCAGCAGCGCGCCGTACGCGAGCACGTCATTGCCGCAGACGATGGCCGTAGGTCGCGACGGCCGACTGAACAACTGGGCGGCGGCCTGGCGTGCGGGACCGATTTCATAGGGGCTCTCGACCAGGTGATCGGCTTGCAGCGAGAGGCCGCGGTCCTTCAATGCCTGCTGCAGCCCCTTCACGCGATCGGTGGCGCGATCATTGCCCTGCGTGATGCCCGCCAGCATCGCGATGTGCCGGTGGCCGTGGGCCACGAGGTAATCGACGATGGCGGTCATCGCTTCCCGGTTTCGGAATCCGAAGCACGCGCGTCCGGCAGGCGCAGGGAAGGCGCCGATATGGACCCAGGGCAGGCCGCGCCGTGACAGGCTCTCGATCAGGGCGTCATGCTGATTCAGGCCGACCAGCGCAATCGCATCGACGCCACGCTTGATCAGGTTCGCAGTCTGAGCCACTTCCTGTACGGGGTCGTAGTCGGTATCGGCAATCAGCAGTTGATAGCCGTCGGCCGTGATGCGGTTCTGCAGGGCCTTGACGCCGCGGGCGAAGATCGCATTGTCTATTGTCGGTATCACGGCGCCGAAGGTGCCGCTCCGGTTGAGCGACAGTGCCCGTGCACTGGCATTGGGTACGTAGCCCAGCGCGCTGATGGCGCTTTCCACCCGTGCACGCAGCGTCGGTCGAACCTGCGCGGGAAGGTTCAGCACACGCGACACCGTTGCAGTCGAAACGCCGGCGGCGCGGGCCACGTCGGCAACAGTCGGCAGGGTCGGATGGGAGTGAGTCACAGGCGAAGTCTAGTCGCATGCAACGTCGCGACGGCTTCTATCGTACCGTCCTGCTCGGGTTTGCGACCGGATGCGCCGGCAAGGCGTTTCTCCGGCGCGCAGTCCGGAACCGGCTAGGTGCAATCGATCGCGACCGGATTCTCCTTGATCCGCAGCGCAGCCGCTTCACCGAGATCCCAGTACAGCCCGGCCATCAATCCCAGTCCTTCGCGCACGATCGCGACCGGCACGTTTTCATCAGGGGCGTGATTGGCCGACCCGGGATACGAGTGCGGAACCCAGACCGTCGGCAGTTGCAGAACCTCGGTGAACACGTCGTTGGGCAGCGAGCCACCCAGGCTCGGCAGGATCGCCGGCTCGATCCCGCAGGTCCGTTCGATCGATTCCACCGCCCATTGCACCCACGGGTGGCCGGGATCGATGCGCGACGCCTTGAACATCGCCTCGTCGGTCGACGTGATCGTGACCATCGGGAATCCCTGGCGATCGAGAAAGGCACGCAGCCGATCGAGCAGTCGATCGGTATCGACACCCGTCACGTAGCGCAGCTGCATGCGTGCCCATGCGCGGTGTGGGATCGCATTGACCGGTTGGCGAGGATTGCCGCATTCGAATGCCAGCACTTCGAGACTGCACCAGGCGAACACCCGTTCGGCGGGCGACAGGCCGGGCTCGCCCCACTCGGGCTCGATCAACGGGTCGCCGGGAGCGGGTTCGAAGGCGAGTCTCGAAACCGCCTTGCGCACGCGCGGCGGAATCTCGTCCGGGACCCAACCCGGGATGCGTATCTGGCCGTTCGGCCCGACCAGACTCGCGATCGCGTGCGCGAGGATGATTCCCGGATTGGAAATCAGACCGCCCCAGTTGCCGGAATGATGGGCGCCTGCGCGAGCCTCGATCGACAGGTCGAATCCCAGGCCGCCGCGTGAACCTAGGAACACGGTCGGCTTGCGGCGAGCGATCCTCGGGCCGTCGGAAGCGATCAGCAGATCGGCGGCGAGCGCCTGCCGATGATCCTCGGCGAAACGGCGCAATCCGGGCGAGCCGGTCTCTTCGCCCATTTCGATCAGATACCGCGCGTTGAACCCCAGCCGGCCCCGCGTGGCGAGCACGGCCGCGAGCGCCGTCATGTTGATCGTGTGCTGTCCCTTGTTGTCGACGACGCCGCGACCATACCAGTGGCCATCGCGCTCGGTGAGCCGCCATGGGTCGAGACCGGGTTTCCAGCGACCTTCCTGACCGCGAATGACATCACCGTGGCCATAGCCCAGTACGGTGGGCAACAGGGGGTCCTCGTCGCGGCGGGCGATGAGGAACGGCGACGGTGATGCCGGATGCTCGAAGATCTCGCAGTCGAACCCCATCGCTGCGAAGGCCGGTGTCATCTCGTCGCGCAGATAACCGACGATGTCGGACTTGCGTTCGGGGTTCTGGCTCTCGGTCGGCATCGCGATGCGACGCGCCAGGGTTTCGAACAGCGCACCCGAATCGAGGTGAGCCTGGGCGCGTTCGATCGCGTCGGATCGGTTGCTAGTCGTCGACATGGTTCATTCTCCGGATCGATCGGGATTCAACGAGGGCATTGGATACAGATGACATTCGACGCGGCCATGCCGGTCGGTCAGACGCGCGGGAATGATCGTCCGGCACTGGTCCATCGCTCGTGGGCAGCGCGGATGGAACGCGCATC
>JBGSTN010000876.1:0-19052 GCA_041736455.1 Burkholderiaceae bacterium
GTCGGCACCGCTGGTGCGCTTGCATTCGCCATCTTCTTCGTCACGCTCCTGCGTCGCCTGCGCGGTGCGACGACCGCACAGGCGACGCAGGAGCAAGCGCTGATTGAAGCTTCTGATCCATGAACGACCACCGACAGGAACGAACCGATGGACTTCACACGCCAGGTCTCCCGCCTGCTCGATGACGAGCATCGCAGCACCATCACGCTTCTCGATCGCTTCTGGCAGGCCGTGTCGGGCGGCGATTGGGCCGAACTGCAGGAAATGGCCGACACGCTCGAGCGCCATCTGCATCGCGACATCGAACATCACTTCGTCTTCGAGGAGACGGCGCTGTTCCCGCGTTTGGTCGACGCTGGCGACGAACCCATGGTCGATATCCTCGTCGAGGAGCACGACACGCTGCGCGCCGTTGCCGCCGAGATCCTGCCGCTGATTCGCGCACTCTCCGAAGGCAGCTTCGCCGAAGCACAGCGACCGGCGCTGAAACATCTTGCGGTCGAACTGGTCGAGCGGCAGGTCTCGCACATCCAGAAGGAGACCATGGCGCTTCTGCCGATGCTCGACGACCTGCTCGACGAGGACGCCGATCGAGAACTGGCTTGCGCCTACGGCGCCGGCGACGGCGCCTGAGGCGATACTGCGAGCATCACTCTATAGAGCCAGAGCAAC
Source organism: Burkholderiaceae bacterium (assembly GCA_041736455.1). Classification (GTDB taxonomy): domain Bacteria; phylum Pseudomonadota; class Gammaproteobacteria; order Burkholderiales; family Burkholderiaceae_E; genus JAUIAI01. Next base: position 673 of record JBGSTN010000876.1, read on the forward strand.
AGGCCCAGAAAGAGGAAAGGCAGCACGATCGTCTGCACGATGAAGACGGCAGACACCTTCACCATGTGCTCGGCCAATCGGTTCGCCTCCGTGCGCAGCGTCTCGATCTGCGCACCCAGGCGCTTGAGTTTGTCAGTGACGGAATCGTCCTGGTCGATCGCCGTTTCAGGCAGTTCGATGGCCTGCAGCGCCACCGATGACGACTCGTAGCCACGAGCCAGCAGCAACTGGTGGGTACCCTCGCCGACGAAGGCCAGCATCGGCACCGCAAACCGCAGGCAAAGCAGCACCATCACGACCTTCGGCAGCCATGCCGGCAGATGACGTTGCCGGACAAGGAAGATCAGGCCCGACACGAACGCGACGGTCAGAAGGCCACTGACCGGCCAGGCACCGAGCACCTCGAGCAGCAGCCGTTGCGCGGCGAACGAGACTGTCGCCGCCAGCATCACCGTGGAGAACTGTTCCGTCAGGTCGTCCAGGGGCTCGAGGACCGCGCCGGGATGCAAGGTCGCGCTGACGCCGAGGCCGACGTTCAACGATGCACTCTGGACGGTACTCAACACCGCATTGAGTGCCCGGGCGGCCGCGAATGTGACCAGCGCACGCTGCAATCCTGCCTCGACGTGCCGCTCTGCCAACGCATCGAGCGGCTTGGTCCAGGCGAGCGCGAGCGCAATGGTGAGCAGCGCGACGAGCAGGAAGTTCTTGCGCCCAGGCGACATGTGATCCTCGCGAAAGACAAATGCGCACCCCTTCTGCGCGTCGGTCGTTGCAAGCAGCAGCGACCCGATGCCCCAGTGTACACAGCCACGTTGTCGCCTGCGCCCGACTGCGGCCCACCTCGCCCGCTTTCCCGTGATCGAACCGTGGCCGAACATCACGGATCGATGGGCGCTCGAACTTCACGCAGTCAGCACGCCAACCCAGGCGCCGGTCATGCAGGTCGCCAGCAACCCGGAGACGATCGAGCGTGTGCCCAGTTCGACGATCTCGGCGTTGCGCTCCGGCACGAGGCTGGTCAGCCCGCCGACCATGATGCCGACGCTGCCGAAGTTCGCAAAGCCGCATAGCGCGTAGGTCAGGATCAACCGGCTGCGCGCGGACAGCGCATCGGACGACAGGTTGGCCATCTCGACGTAGGCGAGGAATTCGTTGAGCACGGTCTTCGTGCCGAGCAGCGCGCCAGCGGCCGGCGCCTCGGACCACGGGATGCCGAGCAGCCAGGCCAGCGGAGAAAGCGCCAAGCCCAGCAGGCGTTGCAGGCTGACGGGTGTGCCGTCCAATGGCGGCAGCAACGCCGCGAGAATCAGGTTGGCCAGCGCCACGAGCGCGATCAACACGATCAACATCGCGGTCACGTTGATCAGCAGGCCGACCGCGTCGAAGGTGCCGCGGGTGATCGCATCCATCGTGCTCTGGGCCGGCGAAAGCGTCATCGCTTCGCGGCGTTCGCCATTCACATACCGGACATGACCGGTAGGCACCATCAGCAGCGAGACCGTGATCGCCGCCGGCGCACTGACCAGCGAAGCAACCAGCAGATGCCCGGCAGCACCCGGCACGATCGGTGCCAGGATGATCGCGTACAGTCCGAACACCGTGCCCGCAATCGATGCCATGCCCGCGGTCATCACGATGAAGAGATCGGCACGGCTCATCGTCGCGAGGTAGGGCTTGACCACCATCGGCGCCTCGACCATGCCGACGAACACATTCGCCGCCGACGACAACCCGACTGCGCCGCCGACCCGCATCGTGCGCTCGAGCAGCCATGAGAAACCGCGCACCACCAGTGGCAGCACGCGCCAGTAGTAGAGCAGGCTGGACAGCGCGCCGATCACCAGCACCAGCGGCAACGCGCGGAAAGCGAGCACGAAGCTCGAGCCGGGCGTGGTTTCGGCGTAGGGCAACGACCCGCCACCCAGGAAGCCGAACACGAACGACGTGCCGACCGCCGTCGCCCGGTCGAGCGCGGCCACTGCGTCGCTGAGCGCGGTGAACACGCCTTGGGTGCCAGGGACCTTGAGGAGCAGCAGCGCGAGCATCAGTTGCAGCGCGAGACCGGCGCCGACCGTGAGCCATGGGACTTCGCGGCGACGTTCGGAAAGCAGCCAGGCGATGGCGACGAACGCGAAGACACCGGCGAGGCTGTGGAACTGGGGAGAGGTCATGGAAGATCTCGTGAAGGATCCGTGTCGTCGGGCACGGACTTTTCTTCAGTCGCTTCACGCAGCGCCGCGAGCACGGCCGGCAACCCTATGGCGGCGGTCGTTCGCAGTGCATGGTTCACGCGGCCAGGATGCTGTGCAGGCTCGGGATTGATCTCGAGCACGAACGCGTCGGCGGGCACCAACTGCACCATGCTGGCCGCCGGTTGCACGACCCCCGAGGTACCGACGATCAAGAGCAGATCGCATTGGCGAAGATGCGCCGATGCTTCAGCCACCACTTCGTCGGGCAGCGATTCGCCGAACCAGACCACACCGGGGCGCACATGGCCGCGGCAGTGGAGACAACGCGGCGGCTGCAGGCGGCGTATGGCCGAGTCAGGTGGTGGCCCGAGTTCGTGAGGCGCTGCGCACGCCGCGCAACGGGTCGCGAACAGACTGCCGTGCAGGTGCAGGACGTGCGACGCGCCGGCGCGTTCGTGCAGGTCGTCCACGTTCTGCGTCACGACGACGGCATCGAATTCGCGGCTCATCGCTGCAACCGCGACATGACCCGGGTTAGGTCGAGCATGCATCACCAGACCGCGGCGCCATTCGTACCAGGCCCAGACCAGTTCCTTGTCGTTCCGCCATGCCTGGGGCGTTGCGAGGCTCTCGACGTCGAACTGCTGCCACAGGGACGATTCGCCGGAACGAAAGGTCGGGATGCCGCTGTCGGCCGACATGCCGGCGCCACTGAAGACGACGATGCGATCGAAGCGGCGCGCCATTGCCGAGGCAGTTTCGCGAGGAATATGGAATGGTGCATCCGGTGTTTCTCTTCCCTGCACTGCCTGTTCTCCGATGGCCCTTCTCTTCTACGCGTGATCCCACGCATGCGTTCGCGGATGCCTCGCCTGCTGTCCGGTCAGTCGACCGATCTCGCGCGGCACATGATCATGCCATGCGCTTCGTGCAATCGAACAGAATCAGAGCTTGCGGATCGGAGCGACGTCTGGCAAGGACCGCGGCACGAATGCTTGCGTCTCGGGGCGCAGTGAAATTCTCGACCGCTGAAGTCGCGTATCGAGACCGATACGCGAACACCGCCTGAAGCGACATTCCCGCCGGTCATCGCCTGACCCATAGGCGCGGGTATTGACTGGACAATAGACTCGTCAGGTGAGCATATTGCACGCCTTCGAGAAGTCTCCCGACGTCATCGCCAAGATGACGATCTCCGCAAAGGATCAGGTGTCATCGATCAGCCAGTCGTCCGACAGGCTTTCCGTCGGCACGATCAAGTGGTTTGGCGGACTGAACGGCAAGACCGGCCGGGTCAACGGCTTTGGCTTCATCGTCGCCAGTGGCAACGAGATCTTTTTTCACGTCTCCCAGGCCATGTCGCCAGTGGACTCGCTGACCGCCGAAACCCCGGTGGTCTTCAAGCATGTCAAGGGCAAGGACGGCAAACCTGCGGCTGGCGCGGTTTGGGTGTTGTCACGACTTTCGGACGAGCAGCTTGTCGCCTTGATCAAGGCAGAGGAGCGAATGTCGCCGCAAGACATTCTCGCCGTCGTGCTGCATCGGCAAGCGCTCGTATCCTGCGAAGCCGAGGTGCTCGCCGCGATTGCCGATCTCGCGGCTCTGCAGCCTGCGACACTGCAACTTTCGAAGTTCTGGACCAGGTTTACGCCTGGCAGTCCGACAGATCCTTTGTATGAGTACGCGCCTGACGCTGTTAAACGCATGGTATGTGTGCGGCACTTCTCAGCTTTCAGGCTGGCGCTCGATGGTCTCTTCGAACCGCTGGGCGAGGTCGGAACGGCCGCCGGCATCGCAGGAGTCTACGCAGGGTTGGACGCGAAGGACGAATGCATTGCCGAGCTCTGGGCCAGCAGCAAGACGGATTTCGAACTGGCAAAGATGCTCTCCGCCAGAGGCGCGGAAAAGGCGGTCAAGGGCCTCTACGAAGCGATGGGATCGCAAGTGGAGGACATCGCGATAACCCAATTGAAAGGAGTATCCCGCGACTGGACGACCCATGACCTATTGGTCGACGGCAATGTTGCCATCGACGTGAAGAACGCACGGCGGCCCGTCAACGGAAGAAGTTTCTACGTCGAGCACACGGTGCCGAGATTCAAACTCGATCGCCGGGGTGGCGGCGTTCGGATCGCCGGGTTGCTGTCTCCCTATCTTCAACTGGAGTACCTGCGGGCGCCGGGTCCAACCGCGGCAAAGTTCCAGGTCGATGACTTGGTCTTCCTAGGCGAAACGAGTCGCGACGACATCGATCGGCTCGCTGCAATGTTCCTTTCCGATACGCTCGAGGTAACGCGCGGTCACGAGCGTACGGTTCCGAACTGGGTGTTCGGGTATCCGCCCGCCTGCTATCGGTCGTTCAATGAAGGCCTTCGTCGGTTCATCGACGATTGCGAATGGCCGAAGGGCGAAGAATGGCGTTACGTACTGGACGACGCGGAGCAGGAAAAAGCCATTCCTGCGCTCTGCCTGACCGGCAAGCCGCTCCCTGGCGCGATCGCTTCGAAGCTTTCGGAATGGCAGGTCGACATGTATTCGAAGCTGCAAGCGACGACAGGCAATCCGCCTGCCTTGCCGGTGATCTTTCTCACGATTTTGGCCGATTTCCTTGACCGGGTGAAGCGGGGCGATAAGGATTTTTCGCCGCAAGGCTACCTGCCGCTGCTTTTCCCCGGCGAACCGGATCACGATTTCGCTTCACGTCGACGTGGGCCGACGCATGGCGCGGCGTCATCGAACAAAAGGTTCGAATTGCGCCAGGCCGACACGGTGTCCTATCCATTGGGCGCGATCGACCCGTTGAATCTGGTCGGCACGCTCATAGAGACGCTGACCACACTCTGGCGCGGTCACAAGGGTGCGGACCTGGCACGATTCTCGAGCTACCGGTTCAGTGGGCTCGGTCTCCTTCAGGCCAGGGAGAAGCATCGCCAGGACTGGACGACTCTTGTGGCGTACTGTGGGGGCACGGTCTACGGTACGGACGACGCAGGTGACGTCCGGGTAACAGACGACGGCGAGCCGCTCGGCATGAAAGGCAAGTGCGGACACGCACCTTTGGTGTTCGGCAGTTGTCGCACTTGTGACGACTGCCGAAAGCTGATTTGCAGCGAATGCGGATTCTGTAGCCTGCCATGTCAGCAAAAGAGCTTTCGCGCGTTGGCCGCGACCCGGAGAAGCAGGGCCATACGGCGCTCGGCGCATGGATCTTCGGCTGATTTCAGTTCGCCTGCAGTTGCCCCGCCCTGGCAAGAGGTGCCGTGGGAAGCCTACAAGGACGATCCTCTCTGGCGCTAGCGCTCTGCCGCTGCAGACGACCGCTTCTCCTCCTTCTCGACCTCCGCGATACCGGCGTCGAGCTTCTGCTGATCATCCGGATTCACCTCCACCACCGAGAGATGCTCGAAGTAGACGTTCTCGATCTGTTCGGCGTGGAGCACGAGGATCGCCGTCGAAACGCTTTGCCCTGATGGCATGAACTGGCCCGTCGGATCGTCCTCGACCGCCGTGTCGAGCGCGACCGTGGTCCCTACCCGCCGCGGCTTGAACGGATCGACCTGGAACACGCCGCAATTGGCGCCGCGCAACACGAGATACCGAACGGTCCCGTCGGACTTGGCGAAGAAGTCGCTCAGGACACCGTCGTAGATCAGGCGCAAGCCATCGTGTGCCGTGGACGACAGGACATGGGCCCTGACGAGGGCGGCGCCGACGGCCGGGACTTCTGTCGCGGCAGCCTTCAGTCCTCCCTCCAGCATGAAAAGGTAGTGATGACGTGCGAGGAACGGCAATCGACCCCTGACGAGCAGGACGCCGGCAAATCGGCCGAGGTATCCGCACAGCAGAATCGTGACGACGAAATACAGAAGTATCTGGCCGGCATACGTGTCGATCCGGCTGCCCCAGGGGATCGTCACGCTGCCAGGCCACACCACTTCGGCGCGCAGCACGGCTGCCAGCAGGTCGAGATCGACGCATGGGGGCGCCAGAGGAAACGTGCTGGAACACACGGGCAGCCAGTTCAGGAAGACGTAGACGACGGCGTGTGTGAAGAAGCTGATTGCGACGACGACCGCCAGTTGACCAAGGGGCGATGCCTGGACGGATTCACGATTGACGGCGTTGGGAGAGTAGAAGCCCCAGAGGAACGCGAAGCCGGGCAACAACAGGACGACGACGACGACCGTAGCCCAGGCGATCGACATCTCGAACCGCCTGCGCGCTCAGGGCTTGACCAGGTCTCGATTCAGCCGCGACGTTGCGCCCGACTGGTCCTGCTTGGACCGGCGCGCGGCGACGATTTCATCGACCAGCACTCCCAGACGGATCGAGCGGCGTCCGGGCTTCGAGAGGGCGTTCATCACGATGCCGGTGTCGCCGCCGGCCAGGCGCACCAGCTTTGCATAGAGTTCGCTGTCGGCATCGCTCAGAATTCGCATGATCAGATTTTTCCCTTCATTGCCACCGAGGGTGGGATGATGCCAATCGATGATGAGACCGACGATCGGATGCATCGAAGCGTCTGCTCTCGAGGGAGGCTCTACGATCGCCGCGTGCCGCACTCGTCCGGATTCTGCACCTGCCTGAATTCTCCACGGGAATTAGCCCTGCGGTGACGGTGTCGACATGAATGATCACCGCGTGACCATACCGCACGATCCGATGCGCTGGCATCATCTGCCCAAGCAGGATCGCACCCGCCAGCTTCGCCCGCCCCGGCTCCGGATCGCATGAACGATCTCCAAACCCGCTTCTGGGAGATCTTCTTCCTGGTCTATGAGAGCCTGCCGCGCCCGGGGGCCCGGCAATCGAGCCTCCGCGGCGAAGGCGCTGGCGGTGGCGCTCGACAGTCACCTGCGATTCATCGGAAGGGGCGCTGTACAGCATCGGGCGGCAGAACGGGCTGCGAGTCTGTCGTGAGTTGCTGCGCCCCGGCGGCTACCTCGTCTTCACGGATGCGGTGTGGTGCAAGGAAGATCCACCGGCGCCGATCGACTAGACCGCCTTCGCCTGCTGCCAGCGCTGCAACTTGTCGCGCGCGCCATTGACCTTCGGATCCATCGCATCCTCCCTGCCGGGCACCTTCGCGGTCAATTCGATCACATACCCGTTCGGGTCGCGAAAATAGATCGAGCGGATGAAATCGTGGTCGGCGATCCCGCGGGTGTCCATGCCGGCCGCCTTGCCATGCGCCATCATCTCCTCCAGCACCGGCGGCTCTACCTCCAGTGCGATGTGCAAGTCGAAATCGTGCTGGTTCTTGAACTCGAACGGCATGTCCGGCGCTTCGAAGAACGCGAGGTAGGAGCCGTCGTCCATCCGGTAGAACGTGTGCAGCGTGGCTGTCTTGCGACCGCTCTTGGTTTCGCCGATTTCCAGTGTGCCGGCAAGCGGCAGGCCGAGGAAATCCTCGTAGAAGGCGCGCGTCTGCTCCGAGTCACGGCAGCGGTAGGCGTTGTGGTGCAGGCCTTTGATCATGGTGTCGGTCTCGCGGATGAGGCCCGCACGGCGGTGTGCAGGCGTCACGGGTTTTCGGAACCTGAGATCTTTGTATGGAACGACGAGGTTCGTGCGAATGCCCTTATCGCGCGTGGTGCGACCGGGCCAGGCCGTCATCGTCGCAATCGGGCAACCGTGATCGAGCGTTGGCGGCTACCGGCTGTCCTGGCAATGACCAGGCCAGACGAGCATTGCCGGCCGCGATGACGTCGACCCGGAACATGCCGGAGGAGCGTCGCGTCGACGCGACCGGCATTCGTCGTACGTAGAAATACGCGCCAGTCGCGAATAACCACCTGATCGCCAGGAGCAACTCGTCGTCGTTTCGGCCAGGTGGCAGCTGACAGATTCCCGGCAAACTATATATCGATCGACGGCTTTGCGTTAACCTGCGATCTTGCCAGGTGGCGATCTGTTCGATGTCATGACGTTCATATAACGAGAGACGAGGAGTGGCAGATGATCGATCTCGCCTGTGCATTGTCCAGAACCCAGGAAGTGGCGCGCGAGGTCGTCGCTGTACACGCCGATCGTTGTGACCGCGAAGCGAGCTGGCCGCAGGAAGGAATTCGCGCGATGCAGGCTGCCGGCCTTGCCGGGTTGGTGGTGCCGCGCGACTGCGGCGGTCTCGGCTTCGGCCTGGGCGCGTTGACCGAAGTCTGCGAGATCCTGGGCGAGCAGTGCGCATCGACAGCGATCTGTTTCGGCATGCATTGCGTCGGTTCGGCGATGATTGCAGCCAATGTCACGCCGGCTCAGCAGGAACAGTTCATCGCGCCCATCGTCGCCGGGCGGCACATCACGACGTTGTCGCTCAGCGAGTCCGGAACCGGCTCCCACTTCTATCTTCCGCAGACCCGGCTCGATGTCGACGGTGATGGATTCGTGATCAACGGCAGCAAGGCTTTCGTCACGAACGGAGGCTACGCCGACTCGTACGTCGTGTCGGCAGCGACTGCGCAAGCCGAGCCCGGCTGCGAGTTCTCCTGCGTGGTGCTGCCCATGGACAGCGAGGGTCTTCGCTGGGGCGCACCGTGGTCGGGCCTGGGTTTGCGTGGCAATTCGTCGCGCACGCTCGATCTCGTCGATGTGGATTGCCCGCGGCAGTATGTGCTCGGGCGCGAGGGTGACCAGATCTGGTACATCTTCAACGTCGTCTGTCCCTACTTTCTGACCGCGCTTGCCGGTACCTATGTCGGCGTGGCGCGCTCCGCGTTGGCCGAAGCGAGGCAGCATCTGATGGAGCGACACCACACGCACAACGGTCTGACTCTCGCCCAGTCATCGGTCATGCAGCATCGCCTTGGTGTGCTCTGGGCCAGGCTCGAACGGACACGTTGCCTGGTGCACACGGCCGCCGCACGATTCGATGCAGGCGAACCCGATGCGCTCATCACGGCCATGGCGGCCAAGGTCGAAGTCGCTGATTGCGTGATGCATACCGTCGACGAAGCGCAGGCCATGTGCGGGGGTACCTCGTATCGGGACGGATCGCGACTGCATCGCTTGTCTCGCGATGCGCGCGCCGCCCCGCTGATGTCTCCGACGACCGACATCCTGCAGGTCTGGATCGGGCGCGCGCTGCTCGGCCAACCCCTGCTCGCGGACTGAGGGCCGAACCATGCCTCGCATCGATCGTTCGTCCGGCCTGGTGACCGGGTTCGGTGTCGAGCCTGCACTCGGTCGACGCCTTCGGGAGTCGTTCGAGACGAGACTGCGCTGGCGGACGTGTGCCGGCAACCCACCCGCGGCGCGTGTGCTGGAAGAGAACGTCCTGCGCAGCGATGCGCTGGTGTTCGGCACGAATCTGCTGGAACCAGTCGGTCTGGCCCAGCGCGTTCATCGCGTCGACAAATCCGTGCCGGTACTGATCCTTACCGATTCAGCCAGCGATGCCCGGCTCCGGGAAAAGATTCTCTTCAGCAATCATCTCGGTTCCGAGGTCAGGCCGTTTCCCGTGGCGAGGATCGACGAACTCGCGCAGGTGCTCCAGCGCGCGGTCGAACGCCGCCAGCAGCGACGCCACTACTCGGGCGCGATCGAGTCTGCGCAGCTGAACCTGGGCAAGCTATCGCTGTTCCAGCCCGAAATCAACCTGTATCTCGACCGGTTGCTCGATCGCGCGCCGCTGGGTGTCGTGAGCGTCGATAGCGACAGCAGGATCCTGAGCCTGAGTCGTCGCGCGGAAGATCTCTTCGGTGCTCGGGAAGCCCGATTGCTCGGCCGATCGGTGGAATCGTTGTTCGCCGAGTCGGGGCAGGCGCTGATACGAGTGCTGTTGCGCTCGGCCGCGAAGGGGACGGCCCCGCCCGGCCCCAACGTCCTGCGCCTGGCCGACGACATGGCACGGCCGACATGGGTCGAGGCGACCGTCGCACCGCTCGTCTGCCACGCCAGCCGGCGCGGCGCCATGTTGATGCTTCAGGATGTCAGTGAACGGGTGGAGGCCGAGAACGAGCGTGAAAGAGCGGTGGCCGACCTGCGCGCCCATGTCGGCGTGCTCAATGTCTTCCATGGCATCAGTTCGTCCGGCCAGTTGTCTCTCGACCAGAAGTGCCGCCAGATGCTCGAACTCGGGTGCCGCCAGACGGGGATGCCGGTCGGCCTGGTGGTACGCCGGATCGCCGGCGAGTTCGAAGTGATCGATGCCTGTGCTCCGCAATCCGGCATTGCGCCCGGCGATCGATTGCCGGGATGCAGAAGTCTCCTGGAATGCACCTGCGACACGGAGACGCTGATCTGCGCGCATCATTCCGCGAAGGAAGGTTCACGGCCGGCACGGATCGGCGGCAACGACATCGCCGCGTTCCTGGGCATCCGTGTCTTCGTGCATGGTCGAGTCTACGGCGCGGTCTGCTTCGCATCGCCCTCGACTCGCACCGAACCCTTGGGTTCGACCGACCTCGAGACGTTGAAGCTGATCGCCCATTGGGTCGGCGGAGCCCTGCAGCGCGAAGCCGACGAGGCACAGATGAGTCTGTTATCCGGTGCGCTGGAACAGGCGGCGGATTCCGTTGTGCTGACCGACGCGCGAGGCCGGATCGAGTACGTGAATCCGGCGTTCGAGACCGCTTCCGGCTATTCCAAGGACGAGGTCCTGGGCAGCGCGGCATACACGGTACGCGGTGAGCGGACCTCGGACGGTACGGTCGAGACACTCTGGCGCCAGGTCAGTGAAGGCGGTGTGTTCCGCGGAACCGTTCCAGGTCGGCGGCGCGATGGCAGTACGGCGCTCGAGGAGACGACAGTCGCGCCGTTGCGGGATGTGCATGGACGCATCACGCATTTCATCGCGACCGCCCACGACATCACGGAACGCACACGGGCCGAGGACGAGGCCCGCCGCCATCGAACCGAGATGGCCCACGTGGCCAGGCTCAGCACGCTGGGCGAGATGACGTCCGGGCTGGCCCATGAATTGACCCAGCCGCTGTGCGCGATCACGACCTATGCGCACACGTGCATGCGCATACTCGATTCGGGTCGAACCGATCCCGATGAACTGCGATACGGGCTCGAGCAGGTCGTCAGGCAGGCAGACCTCGGTGCGGCGATCTTCCGCCGCCTGCGCAACTTCGCGCGAAAGGAAGAACCGCCCGTGCGACGAGCCGTGGCACTCGACGATCTGATCCGTGAAGCCGTCAGCCTGGTCGATGCCGACATGCGTCAACAGCAGGTCGTGCTCGATCTTCCTGAACGCCGCGACCTGCAGGTGAATGTCGATCCGATCCAGATCGAACAGGTCTTCGTCAATCTGCTGCGCAATGCGCTCGATGCGGTCGGCGACATGTCGACGGATCGTCGCTCGATCACCGTCCGATATCGACGGGTCCGTGGTTCGACGATCAAGGTGACGATCGCCGATCGCGGCCCGGGTTGCCCGGTGGAGTGCGTCGCCAAGCTGTTCCAGCCCTTCTTCACGACGAAGCCGAAGGGCCTGGGCATCGGCCTGGGCATCAGCCAGACCATCATCGAGGCCCATGGCGGCCGATTGCAGTTGACCCGCAACGGTCCGCGCGGCGCCACTTTCGCGTTCACGCTGACAGAAACCGATCCGGTGCCACGATGAATCCCGTGCTCGACACTGAACCGACCGTCCACGTCGTCGACGACAACTCGGCCGTGCGGGATTCGGTTCGCTGGCTCGTCGAACAGGTCGGACTGCGCGCTCGAACCTACAACTCCGGCGCAGAGTTCCTGGCGGCCTGGCACCACGGCATGTACGGCTGCGTGATCCTCGATGTCCGCATGCCGGGCCTGAGCGGGCTCGATGTGCAGCAGCGCCTGATCGAATGCGGAGCGGATCTCCCTGTGATCATGATCACCGGGCACGGCGACGTGCCGGTTGCCGTGCGAGCCATGAAATCCGGAGCGCTCGAGTTCCTGCAGAAGCCATTCGGCGACCAGGACCTGCTCGACTGCATCAATGTGGCGTTGAAACTGCACCAGGTGCGTCGTCTGGCTCACGAACGCAACCGCCAGACCGAAAAGGCCTTGTCGTCCCTGACGCCGCGCGAACGCGATGTCCTGAGGCTGCTGCGTGACGGCAACTCGAGCAAGCAGATCGCCTACCTGATCGGCATCAGTGTCCGAACGGTGGAAGGCCACCGGGCCCGCGTGATGAACAAGCTCGGTGCCCGCACGTTACCGCAACTGATCGGCCGTCTGTGGCCCGGCGGAAGCGAAGACTAGCGGCACCGCGCGAACCGTTGTTCGCTATCGTCGCCCGGGCTGATGCGAGGCATCGAGGAACTTGTCGAAATGGATCCGCGATGCCTCGAGCCCGAACCGTTCGAGCGCGGCGATCGCGGAATCGACCATCGGCGGAGGGCCGCACAGATACGCATCGGCAGGGACATTCGAAGGGTCGAGCAGGCCGAGCTGGTCCGTCACCATGCCGCGTGCTCCGGTCCAGTCGCTGTCGGTGGGTTCGCCCGACAGAACCGGAACGAAGCGGAACCTCCCGCCGCTGCGTTCGCGGATGCCTGCCATCTCGGCCGTGCAATAGAGGTCCTGGCGGGTCCGGGCGCCGTACAGATAGAGCACGTTCCTGTCGAAACCCCGCTCGGCCGCACATTCGAGCAACGCCTTGATCGGCGCCATACCGCTGCCCCCGGCGATGCACAGCATGTCGCCTACCGCATGGTGCTGCCGGAAGCTGCCGTGCGGGCCGCTCACATTCACCTTCGCCCCGCGGCGATCACCGCCATGCAGCCAGGTCGACATCATGCCGCCCGGGACCAGCCGGACATGAAAAGTGAGATGACCCGCTGCCTCCAGATGCGGCGCGCGCGCGAACGAGTACGAGCGCGGCCGCTCGATCTGTGCCACCGACAGTTCGGCGAACTGTCCGGCTCGATAGGCGGGCAATGGCGTGTCCAGCTCGATGCCCAGTTCGATGATGTCATGAGTGAGTCGGACGACCCGATCGATCGTGCCGGTCGACGCTTCCGGCGGTGACAGTTCCCGGTTCGAGTCGAGTCGGACTTCCACCTGGATATCCGAACGCGGCACGCTCTGGCAGGCCAGGATCATGCCGGCATCGAGATCGTCGTCGCTCAGGGCATAGCTGAAGTCGTTCAGTGCCTTGACCTCGCCGCCGACGAGCCGGCACTTGCAGGTTCCGCAGCTGCCGACCCGACAACTGTTGGGCCAGTCGAGCCCGGCCTTCAGTGCCGCCTTGAGAACGGTACTGCCGGCGGCGACCTCGAAGGCTCCCTCGTTCCCGTTCACATGCGCCGTGAACGGGCCCTTCGGAGAAAAGAGCCGCAACATCCCTCAGACCCGGATCACGTCGTTCTTGAGTGAGTAGAGGATGCAGAGCACCTCGTCGCATTCACGCTGTCCGGCGTTGTGCATCCTGAACGCCTTCAGGACATCGTCGCAGACCGCGATGAACTCTTCTTCGCTGATGTTCATGCCGCGATGGGCTGTCAGCATGTCCTTTCCCGTATACGTTTCCGGACCGCCGAAGCCGGCACAACACATCTCGGCGACCATCTGCTTGACCTTCGCGGCGTCGCTGTCGACATAGCGGTTCTTGACGGTGGGATTGCTGACATGGTTGTTCCAGATGTCCTCGGCGATCGCGAAGATGCCGTCGCGACCGCCGAGGCGGGCGTAGAGGCTGTCGGCATCGACGGTGGGGGCGAGTTGGGCGCTCATGGCATGTCTCCTGTTGGTTGATCGATACCCCGGGGCATGATTCGTTGCGAACCGGACCCGGGTTCTGGCACGCGAAGGACCGGCGTGCCGCGGGCTGTCAGACGTGGACGACGTTCAGCGATTCATCGGATACCTTGTTCAGGTCGAACTCGTACCCGACCTTTCGATTGATGTCGGCAGCGACCAGACGCTCTTCGGGCGTGGCGAAATCGCGGTCCCAGATCGCCAGCTTCTTTCGCATGCGCGCATGCCACATCGGCGGAATCAACGCGATCGAGAATTCGGTGTAGTAGCCGATGCCGGCGTTCGGCGAACCGTCCGGCGCCCCACCGACATTGGTCAGCTCCCAGAAGTGGGTCTCGCCGCGATCATGGTGGTCTCCTTGACGACCGATCTCGATGAAAGCCCAGCTCGTGAGCACACTGTCGTTGTCCCAGCTGTGCCGGTACTCGATCGGCTCGCCCTTGATGCGGATCAGGCCATAGTGCTCCATGTAGTTGAGGGCTTCGAGTTCGAAGTTGGAGATCACCCAGACCACCAGCATGCAGATCAACCCGATGACAGCACCATTCCAACCGGCAGCAAGGTAACCGGGCACCATGAAGAGCGCCACCGATGGCAGGCTCATCAGGTAGCCGCGTATCCAGCGATTCGACGGCGAGAGGAACGGCTTCTTCTGGCGCGCCATGCGCCGGGCCTCGGTCCTGATGCCGAAATACGATTGACCGATGTACGAGATCACGAAGTGCTTGTAGAGACTGCGGCCACGTGGCGACGTCGCGGGGTCGCAGTCGTCGCCCATCTTGTTGTTCTCGGGTCCCAGCCATGCCCTGCCGAGTTCCAGATGGTGGTTGTAGACGTGCGCAAAGCAGAAGTGCGCCGCGCCGCTCAGTGCCATGATCCATCGCGACACCAGAAATCCGATGCCCTTGGTGTGCGCGAGTTCATGTCCGTAGATGATGCCCAATCCTTGATGCAGGCCGGCCGAAATCGTGGCGACGATGAGTTGCCCGCCGGTGATACCTGACTGGTATTCCCATCCTGCCCAGACCTGGGTCTCTATCGGAACGCCGGCAACATACTGGTAGACCCGCCACGCCAGCGCGAACTGCAAGCCGACGAAGGGAATCAGCTGCAGGTACATGACGTTGTTGTGGATGAACGGAACCCCCAGCGGAGCACCTTTGCCGTCGGTGGGCGCCCCCTTCGTATGGATGTTCGCCGTGGCGGTATCGGCGATGATGTTGAATGCGAAGATCGCAATGCCTAGCCACACCCAGGGTCCGCCGAGCAGGATCCCGCATGCGGCCGCGATCAGCCCGATCGGTGTGTACAGATAGACGAGATGACCCAATAGCAACTTCTTCATTGTCATGACTCCTGGAGTGACTTGCTGCTGAATGGCGGCCACGACCGGTGGGCGGGCTACGAGTTCGTGTTCGTCAGTGGTGATCGATCAGCGAGAACTGCCTGATGTCGGCGACGGCGACCAGGCGATTGGCGTTGGCTCCGCAAACGCAGATCTCGTCGCGGTCGCATCCCCAGATCGGATAGGCACGGAATCGGCGCAGGTCATCGGGCAGTTGCTCGCTGTGAGGGACACCGTCCGGACTCAGTCGGTCGCCTCGTCCTTCGTCGGCGAGCAGCGTCCGGATCCGGGCCAGCTCGGTCATCAGGGACTGTGCGTTGCGCCCGTCCCAGATCCCCACGGAGCGCCCTTTCCTGGTCGTTATCGTGTCACCGGGCGCGGCCTCGCCGGGAATCGATTCGCTGTCGGTCATGGTGGTTCTCCGGCTGGTCAAAGGACTGCGATCCACTTCTGCACGATGCTCGGAAAGATCCTGTCCTTGCCCTGCCGCTGCTCCTGCATCGCAACGAGCAACTGCTCGGGCGTAAAGACATGCCCTCTCTCGCCGGCAAGGCGGGTGTACAAGGCAACCCACTCGTCCAGCGTCATGCCTGAATCGATCGCATCGCTCAACCGGTTCTGTACTGCAGATTCCTGAGCAACTATCTGGCCGAACTCGCGTATGGCCTGCTCGAAGCTTCGCTGGGATTTCACCTCATCACGAACGACCTGCAACATGATCTCCTCCGCGTTTTCCTGATGTTTCAGTCCACCCACTCTTCGGAATGCAGTCTTGCCGCGCGCCGTTCGAATGGCAATACGAACAACTACGCGATACGCACGCGATAGTGCGTGCCTCGTTCCGCGCTCGATGGCCAACAAGTGCTTGCCATCGTGCTATCGACGTGCGAGATTGAACGGCACCGTCGGCCGATCGATACGGAGCCATCGACGACACTCGACGTCCGGCGGATTCGCAACCGCTTGCACCACGGTTGCATCGAAAGGCGCCGAGCCTGTCGCGGCGGGTCGCCGGATTTCACAGAAACCTTATGAGAGACACGCCATGCGCCCGCATCACGAAACCGCTTTCCGAATCGCCCGTTCGATGTCGTGCCGGACTTCCGTTCCGACCCGTGTCTTCGCATCGTTGCTTGGCGCGATTGCGTCGTTCGGTCTTGTCGCGACGCCGACGACGACGTTCGCCGACGAGACATGCCAGTCGCCCTACATGGTGCTCATCAAGGATCAGGAGCAATTCGTCTACGTCTGGACACTGGGCGAAAAGGGCGTGGGGGACGAATCCGACAAACTCGTCACCGTCGATGTGCGGCCCGGTTCGTCCACATACGGCAAGGTGATCGCCTCTCTATCGGTCGGAGGTCGCCATGAAGCGCACCACGGCGGATTCACTGCCGATCGCAAGCACTTCTGGGCTGGAGGACTCGATACGAGCCTGATCTTCGTGTTCGACGTGCATACGGACCCGGGCAAGCCGACCTTGTCGAAAACCATCAAGACTTTCGTTGCCGATTCCGGTGGCATCGTAGGCCCGCATACCTTCTTCGCCCTGCCGGGAAAGATGATGGTGACCGGACTCTCGAACGACAAGGACCACGGCGGCCGCACCGCCATGGTCGAGTATTCCGATGAAGGCAAGTACCTCGCCACGCACTGGATGCCGACCAAGGACGACATGCGTGGCGCCGAAGCCGTCGGCGGCGTGACGGCGGATGGCTACGGATACGACATCCGGGCGAACATCCGCAAGAACGTCATGCTGACGTCGAGCTTCACCGGTTGGTCGAACTACATGATGGATTTCGGGCAGATGCTGAAAGACCCGGAGGCGATGAAGCGCTTCGGCGGTACCGTCGTGCAGTGGGATCTCCATAGCCGGCAGCCGAAACGGGTGCTGAACGTTCCGGGCGCTCCGCTGGAGATCCGGTTCGCCTGGGGGGACAAGAAGAACTGGGCGTTCACGTCGACTGCGCTGACCTCCAAGCTTCATCTCATCCACGACGAAGATGGCGATGGCAAATGGGATTCGCAGGAGGTCGCCGACATCGGTGACCCCTCGAAGATCCCGCTGCCCGTAGACATATCGATCGCTGCCGATGACCAATCACTGTGGGTCAACACCTTCATGGACGGCAAGACGCGGCTCTTCGACATCTCCGATCCGAAGAAGCCGAAGCAGGTCTATGAAAAGAAGATCGGCGAACAGGTCAACATGGTTTCGCAGAGCTGGGACGGCAAGCGCGTCTACTTCACGTCATCGCTACTGGGCAACTGGGACAAGAAGGGTGCGGCGAACGAGCAGTTCCTGAAGGGCTATGGCTGGAACGGCAAGGACCTGGTTCAACAGTTCGAACTCGACTTCATGAAAGAAGGCCTCGGCCGTGCGCACATCATGCGTTTCGGGGCCGGCTCGCTGTATCGCAAGAGCTGACGGAGGACATGTCGCCCTGCGCCGGTGGCGCGGTCAGCGGTTGGGAGATCCGCGAGTCGCGTGCAAGCGTCGAGGGCGTCGACCTGAGCTTGATGCCTCCCTGCGATGTCTTTCGCGCCGGGGGATCCCGAGCGCTCCGCGTCACGCGTTCGGCCTATGCGAAGCGCGCGGTGCAGATTTCACAGGTGATCGCGCGCGACGTTCGTCCCGACGTGATGGCTTTCCAGGAAGTGTCCGGTGTTTCCGCCGTACGCGAGGCGCTCGGCATACACGCCGACGATTACCACATCTGCTCGATCGCACCCACGTACAAGGTGCAACGCCTTGCCTTTGCCTGGCGCAAGCGCCTCGGTCCGGCGATCGAGGCCTGCGCCGACGTACCGGCTCTATCGCTACCGGAGCTGCCGCTGCGCGATCGACTGCGCCCGGGCCTGACCGTGACGCTTCGCCTGGGCCGGAACACCGTTCGCTTCTTGACGCTGCATCTCAAGTCCGGCTGTGTCTCGCCGCTCGATCGCGGACGCGGACGGCTCGACGTCAGAACGAGCGGAAGTGACCCCTGTCCGATGCTCCAGCAACAAGTGCAGCCGCTGGAAGAAGCATTCGAAGGGCTGGGACGCGGGGTCGACGGCTTCGTGGTGCTGGGCGACTTCAATCGCAACCTGTGGCACGAGGCGAACCGGGTGGTGGGCACCGAGGCGGTGCGCAGCGACGGCGAGAC
>JBGSTN010000914.1:0-23537 GCA_041736455.1 Burkholderiaceae bacterium
TGCGCGAGCGCGGCGTCCTTGTCGGGGTCGGGCTGGTTCCAGACATAGCCGGGAGACTCGATGCCCGGTGCGTGCGGCGCGCTTTCCGATTGCGCAACGGCGGCGCCACAGGCCATCAGCAACAGGCTCACTGCAGGGAAAACTGGGTTCATTTCGTCGCCTCCAGGCTGGCAATGTATTCGGCCACCGCGCGGGTTTCGGTCTCGCCCAGGCGACGGGCGATGGTCTGCATCAGGCGCCGGTCATTGGTGCGGCTGCCATCGGCGAAATGCCGCATCTGGTCGAGCACATAGACAGTGTGCTGGCCGGCAATCCGCGGGTAGCGCGCATTGCCGACCCCATTCGTACCGTGACAGCCGGCACAGGACGGCACGCCCAGTTCCGGATTGCCCTGTTCGAACACACGCTGCCCGATCTCGAGCATCGACGAATCTTCGACGCGGCCCGGTGACGTCTGCTGCGACGCGAAATACACGGTGACGGCGACCATCTCGTCGGCGCTCAATCGCTCGACGATCGGTTTCATGACCGGGCTCGTCCGGCGATCGGCGGCGAATTCCTTCAGTTGCTTGAGCATGTATTCCGCATGCTGCCCGGCGAGCTTCGGAAACAAGGGGGCCACACTGTTGCCGTCCACGTCATGGCAACTGACGCAGATCCTAGCAGCCACGTCCTTGCCGCGCTCGAGGTCGTTGATCCCTTGGGCCGACACGGCGGTGCCTGTCGCAGTCAGCAGCAGGCCGACCCACGCGCGCGCGACGATCATTGTCGAAAGCTTCATCTCACTATGCCTCCTGTGCCGCGCCATCGTGGCGTTCTCGACCGGCTGGAATGGGTTGGGCCCTGGTGCCTGATCCGGTTTTGCCCTAGAGCTTGATCTGCAGCAGCAGGCCGATGAGGCTCGCCCCGTAGTCTTTCGCGCCGGCATCGAGCACGACGGCGGTCGGCAGTGTGTTGCCGGGCGCATTGACTGCCACGGGGTCCGATTCGAGGCCGATGTAGTGCCAGTCGCGATACTTGCCTTGCTCGTGACGCAGCAGCAGGCGGGCGGACACCGATTTGCTGATCGGCATCACCAGGTTGGCCTCGAGAATGTTCTGCCGGGTGCTCAGGTCGGGAAAACCGCTGCCCGCCAGCGCAGCAACCTGCGGCGTGGTGTTCGCCGGCAGCGAGTAATCCATCTGGGTCTTGCCACTGGCATGGATGTAGCTGATGTCGAACTTGAACCGGCCGAAATCGTGACGCAGACCCAGGCCCACGATATCGCTGCGGTCCTTGTGGTTAAGTTCCCAGAAATTGCCGGCCACGTACACGGCGCCAGAATCCGGGTTCTGGCAGATCTCCTGCGCGTTCCCGGCGCTGATCACCCCCAACAACGTCGTCGCCCCGATCAGGCAGCCCGTTCCACCGCCGCTCGGTACCGAGCGTTGCGCCATCGTTCCGCGCTGGAACGAGTAGAACGCATAGAGGCTGCTGGCGGGGCGGTACTGCCAGTCGAGATCGAGGTTGAACGAGTTCTGCCGCTGCCTGTCGACCCGGCCGTATTCGGAGTCGGGATAGCGGGCTTCCTTCCAGTTGGCGGATACGCCGAGGTCCAGATCGTCGCGCGGCATGTAGTTGATGCGGGCGTTGACTGAATTCTGGTTGCGGTCGGCGAGGTCGAACTTGCGCAGGCCGCTGTTCATGTGCACCGCCCATGACTGGACGTTCGCACCGTCGACCTCCGGTATCGGCACGATGTAGCCGCTCACGAAGCTCGCATAGGGATCATGGGTGTTGTAGGTGCTGCCACGGCGCCGATCGTGAGCGACGGCCAGGCGCACGGTTGCGTCTTCCAGGCCGCGCATCACGTAGCCGAGCTTGTACTTGTCCTCCCAGGTCTTGTCGCGCTCGCGGTGGTCTCGATCATAGGTTTCGCGATCGTAGGCGGCATTGAGGCTCGCCGACTTGAGGCGCCAGTCCGCCGTCAACCCGGTGTTCAACTTGCGATAGTCGAACGGCACGCTGCGGATCGGGATGTTGCCCGCCGCCGTCGTATTGCCGCCAAACAACATCGAGACGTTGCTGCCGTCATTGATCATGCGTCCCCACACGCCAGTGCAGCCGAAGGCGCTGATGCCGCCCGGCGAACCCGAGCCGTTGTCGATGTACTCGGCATTCGGATTGCACGCGAGGTAGTCGTTGTGGTTGCGGGTCTCGTAGTGCCGGACCTTCGCCTTCACGTTCAGTCGGCTGGTCGGATTGAGCGACAGCCCGAGATCGACGAGCCGCGAGTCGATCCGGGTGTCTGCCGTCTTGCGGCTCAACGCATCGACGCTGTCCCAGTTCGCCGTCGACACGTTGGTGGGTCGCACGCCGGCATAGGTCGTGTAGGGAATCAGGTCGTCGTCCTGTCGCGACGAACCCACCGATACCACGGCGCTGGCGCGCCCGTTCATCAGGCTCGGCAGCCTGCGCGCGTATTCGGCCTTGACGTTGTAGGCCTCGTTGTCCGGATAAAGGTCGAAGCGCCCGGCGCTGAAGAGGCCGGGCGATGCACCTGCGACGCCACCGGGCGTCACCCGCAACGGCGTCTGGAAACTCAGCGTGTCGATGTTGTTGCGGAACAGCGATGCCGAAGTCTGCAGGTTGAAACTGTCGATCCGGTCTGCGTAGTAGAGGCCCGTGACGAAGTCGTGCGTCTGGTAGTCGATCGGTTCGATCGTCTCCATCGTCGCCTGGCCGCCGCCGCCCGCCCACACCGAGCCGAAGGGTCGCGCACCCTCGCGCTTCTCCAGTGAGTAGCCGGCGAAGAATTTCAGGTGGTCGGTCAGATTCATGTCGAGACGCAGGCCACCCTTCTTCCGCACCAGCCCGAGTTCGGTGTTCGCATTGGCTTGCGCAACGGCGGTGATGGCCACGTTGTCGGCCGCCAGGTCGCCCGTGCCGCCCGGGGTCAGGCCCGGCTTGAGTACCAGGTTGCCGGTGCCCACGCCGTCCCAGATCGAACGGAACGACGTCGTGAACACGTGGGGGGTTTCGTTGTAGAAGGTCTTCAGACTCCAGTCGTTGTAGCGGCCGAAGCGCGCGCCGAAGAACTGGTCGTCGCGACCCAGCGCGCCGCCGACCACTTCGAAGTAACGCGCGGAATCGGCCTTCTCCGCGGACACGCCGAAGGTGTTCAGGTAACCGCCGTTGCCGACGTCCTTGTAGCGGATGAAACCCTGCTTCCGATGGTTCGTCGACACATGGGTTAACCCGAACGCGACGAAGCCTTGAGTCTCCCAACCGCCGCCGAGCTCATAGACACGGTCGTTCGGCAGCTTGGGCGCACTGTAGAGTTGCCCGCCCGGCGAGCGCGACGGCGGCGGCTCGCCAGTCAACCCTTCGGGATCGTGGCCGCTGGTATCGGTGAGCGGATTGACCGGTGCCGGGTTGAGTGCGTTGCCGAGCGAGGTATCGACACCCACCCCCGAATCGGCCCAGACGCGCTCCACGGCCATTATCGCCATCACCGTGCCCACCAGCATGATGAGCATCCGCTGCCGCCGCTGCATCGGTAGCTGCGGCTGCGGCTGGGCAGCGTGGCGGACAGTCGCGCGATACGCATAGACGTTCTTCATGTCCCTTTCCTCCAGTCAGCGTTGGAAGCGGGCGCCCGCCGGGTGGTTGCTGCCATGAACCTGCGTGTGGCAGTTCTGGCATGACCGACCCATGACGCGAGCGTTGAGCCCCGTGTCGTTGTTGGCCAACTGCGAGGCGTTGTAGAACGCCGCCGGATGATTGGTATTCGCATGGCACTGCTGGCACAAGGCGGGGCGCGCAACCTGCAACAGCTTGTCGTGGTTGCTGCCGTGTGGTTGGTGGCAGTTGGTGCAGGCCTCGCGCACCGGCGCATGCTCCCAGAGAAACGGGCCGCGTTTCTCGGCATGGCAGCTATAGCAGACGTCGTTGACCGAGTCGGCCTTCAGCAGCGGCGCGGTCTGCGTGCCGTGCGGGTTGTGGCAATCGACACAGCTCAACTTGCCCTCGGGCAACGGCATGTGCGAACGCTTGCGGAACTCCGCGCGCTGTTGCCAGTGGCAGCTCTCGCAGGTCTGGTTGATACCCTGCTTCTTCAGCAGACCGGTGGCGGAAAAGCGCGCCATCGGATTGTGGCAGTCGCTGCACGCGACCTTGTCGAGGTCGTGCGCGGAACCCGGCCAGTGCATGCGCTGGCCGCCTTCGTGGCAGTTCAGGCACTGACCGTTCTGCTTGTCGACCGGCGTCCCCCAGCCCTTGGTGAAGCCGACGATCAGCGTCTTGTCGACCCATTCGGCCCACGCCTTCTTCCCCAGCGCCGCGGGGGGCGCCGTTTCGTTCTTCATGTTCTCGGCGTGGAGCGAACCAGGTCCGTGGCAGGTTTCGCAAACCTGGCGCTCGGCTTCGTTCTTCGGGTTCAGGCGAAATATCTTGTCGTGCAGGGTATAGGCGAAGTGCGACTCCTCGACCTGGTGACAGGACACGCACACCTGCTCGCCCACGTAGGTGTTCTGCTTGCCCGGCGCGTCCTCTACCGCTGCAACACCACCTGCGAACAGCGCAGCAGCCGTCATGGCCACGGCCATCAGTGCCGTCCGCCAGGCGGACGATGGACAGGGAACTCTCATCTCGTTGTCTCCTCGCCTGCGATGCCGGCGCATGACGGCGCAGCTACCTGAAAACCGGCAGCCCCCCTGGGCTTCGAAGAGAGGACGACGCGACTCGACACGCGTGGCGCCGCGATGGCAGCGAGCACACGATTGGCGCCTCTCCTTTGCTTCTTTTCGTCGGCAACGACCGCCTGAAGTTCAGGGGTCGGCGCCGGGCTGCATCACGATCGTTACCGATCTGAAACGAGTCTATTGCCCTTATGCAACCGTGCCTTGTCGGAAAGTGAACCGATGTTTGAGCAATCGGTGCCGACATCCTGCGTGCATTGCGCCGCACCACTGCGACACGGCGCCATGCCGCCTCTCACGTCACGCGGGCTGACGCCGAAGCGTGCGCGAAACGAGCGGCTGAAATGAGCGTGATTCGAGAAGCCCCAATCCTGCGCGATCAGAAAAACCGGCCGCTTGAGCCTGGCCGGCGAAGACAGGTCGCGGTGGCAGGCGTCGAGCCGCTCGGCGGTGATCCACTGCATCAGTGTCATCGCGCAACTCGAGAAGAGGCGATGGATGTAGCTGGTCGACAGACCGACCGCACTGGCGATCTGCTTCATATCGAGATCGGGGTCGGTCAGTCGGCCATGCGCGTATGCCTTGACCCGCTCGAGGTGGTAGGTCTCGACAGCGGAGTTTTCATCCTGAGGCTTGCGCGCGAAGCTGCGCAGCGTGCCGCCCAGCAGGTCGAGCACGGCATCGGCACACGACTTGAAATCGCGCGGCGCCAGCGTTTCGCGTTGCGTGAAGATGTTGCGCAAGGTGCCTGCGAACACGGCTGCCGCGCCGCAACAGGATGCCATGCACGACACGGTCAACGGCCGCCAGTCGCGCACCACGGACTCCATGAACGCAGGTGGCACACGCAGCACGAGATGGCGGAAGTCTTCCTGCGACTGGACCGTGAAGGGCTGACTGTCATCCAGCAGATGCAGTGAAGCGGGCTGCAATCGCGCCTCGCGAACACCCTGTCGCAGGACTCCGTTGCCGGCCACGTTCAGCAGCACGGCCACACTTTCGTTGCTGCCGCTCACCCGCAGCGCGTGCCGTGCATGCGGCGAACCGCTTGCCTCGAACACGTCCAGGTTCCCGAGCCGGAAATGGCTCAGGCGCATCTCGTAGGATGTTGAACATTTTGCTTCGATGTGGTGGCCCAGACACAGCAGAGCCTCTATCCCGGTACAACATTGCACGATGTGTTCGTGCTCCGGACTCGCGTCCGCCACCATCATCCCGGTCATCGATATGTCTCCCTGGTGCGTGACGGACATGCGTCTATTTTTGGCACTATCTGATGCGATCGAGGTTGTACTACGAAACCGCGTTCGAATGGAAGAGAACACAACTGCGCGCATCGGGATTGCTGGCGTGAGGTCGTCCTGATTCGACGCGCGCGATGAAGCAAAAGCGGACCGTGTGGCATAGAGCGCGGGCCGTTACGAAACCGTGGTCATTTGTCTTCGAGCAACGCGATGCATCGGCCTGGCTCATGGATGGGATGAGTGAAATCGATGCAGTGTGATGCAGATGATCGTCGTTGAACGCTTCGGTATCTGCTCGCCTCGCCTGAAAGATCGAATGTCAACTGGAGAAAAGTGTCACCGCAAAGGCTGCAGCATCACGAAGATGCGAAGTGACACGCTTACTCGCTCCTCATGGAACTAGCGCATCTCGAATGCCTCTTGATGGAAGCGGGCGCGCGAACCGATCTGGCGAAGGCCATCACGCAGGGATGCCGCCAAACCGCGTGGGCCGCAGAACCATATCTCGGCATTCGACGATCCACTCAGCCCCTGCGCCGTCAGCGTGTCGCCCTGGCTCGCGCCATGAACTTTCAGGCTGATCGAAGGCAATGTTGCACACAGCCCCTCCAAACGCGCGACGAATGGATCCGAGTCCCGATCGCGCGTGCAATAGTGCAGTTCGGCAGTCGGCGCGATGTGCGGATCGCCATTCAGCGATTCGAGCCACGCGAGAAAGGGCGTCACACCAATGCCCCCGGCAATCCATATCTGCCGGGCTGCGGGATTGCACCGTGCGACGTTGAAGCGGCCGTACGGTCCCTCGACGACAACCCGTTGACCGGGTTGCAGTCTCCGGGCAAGTGCACCCGTGTAGTCGCCCAACGCCTTGATCTGGAAGCTGACGGTGCGGTCGCCCTGGTCGGCGCTGGCAATGGTGAACGGGTGGGCGCCCTCACGTTCATCGAAGGTGACGAACGCGAACTGTCCGGGCTGGTGCCCCTTCCAGTTGCCTGCAAGCCGACAGCGTACCGTCGTCACATCCTGTGCAGGATGTTCGATGGCGACAACGCTTCCGGTGGCCTTGCGGGCACTGCCGATACCGCCCAGCAGGGCGCGCATCGCGCCATAGGTGCCCAAACCCAGGAACCCGGCCATCAGGACGCCGATCGGCTGCGTCCAATAATCGAGCGGTGCAAGCAATACGGCGTGGAAGGCAATCATCAGAAAGAGGACCGGCATGGCCCGGTGCAGAACACGCCATGCCCGATAGGGGAACTTCTTCCAGAGCGCGATCGCCAGCATCGCCAGTACCGCGTAGATTGCCCATTCCCCCATTTCTTCGGCCAGATCGCGCAGGCTCCCAAGGAGACCGGTGTCGTCCAGTTTCGGAACTCGCCCCTCACGGCCGATCGTCGCTTTCAGGATGTCATCGGACATTTCGATGAGCCAATGCAGCGCGGCAAGCGAAACCCCCAGGATGCCCGCCCATTTGTGCGACCGATAGACGCGGTCCATGCCACCGAGCGAGGACTCCAGCCACGCTGGGCGTGTCGCGAGAAACATGGCTACCGACATCAGCGCGATCGACAGCAACCCGCTGAGGTAGAGCGCCTCCTGGCGGGCAATCCAAAGTGGATGAGCACTGACGCCGGGGCTTGAAGTGATGAGCCAGGCAAGGCCGACCAAGGTCGATACCGCTGCAATGAGAGTTTTCATGGGAAAGCATTCCGGAGAGGATGAAGAAGAGACCGATTGATCGATGGTGCACTGTCATCGCTGAACGGAGCCTGAACCGATCGTTCATCTGCTATCCGGAATGACACAGGCAATCGTGAGAAGCCCAATCAGAACTCCGATCTCGATCTCTATTCTCTACATCACAGGATGCGGCCCACCATAATGATCGAAGCTCATCAATCGACTTGGAGACCGATCGAAGGCGGCTGCAAACGATGGCTCCGATCAATCATCATCATCATCGTCGTGGTGATCGCCACGGCGATTGCCCGATTCGCCTTCGCGTCTGTTCTCTAAGCGTCCACCCCGATTGTCCCGGGGTTCGTCTTCGGCGCTGCGATGACACTCCACGCAGTTCTCGAAATCCCGGATGCCTTCTTCCAGGTGCTCGCCGCGTATGTTGGCGACGGAGTGCTCATGGCAGCCGTAGCAGGTGTACTTGTTGTAGTCGTTCGCGACGTGGCAGGTCGCGCAACTGGCGTTGTGGTCTTCGTCGAGCAAGAACAACTTGTCGTGGTCGAGCGTGGCAGGTTTCCATGCTTCCGTTGTATGGCACTGCGAACAGCTTGCCGTGATCCCGCGATGCATCTTGTCGGTCGGTGTGGAATGGCAAGAGGCGCAGCGGTCGCGCTTGCCGACACGAAGCAGTTCGTGCGAGAAGGGCTTGCGGCTGCGCTGTGTGAGCTTGGGCCCGGCATGATCACTGTGGCAGGCCATGCAGTCCTGTTCGTCCAGTTCCTGATGAAACGACAGCTTCATCGGCGTGGTCCCTTCCTTCGGGATGAGCACGATCGGCACGCCCTTGGTCGTCAGCAGGCCGATGTCGGCCGGCGAGTGGCAGGCGATGCAACGCTCGGTCGACGCACCCCGCAAAGGCGCATGGCAGGCGAAGCAATCGGTGGTCAGCGACGCGTGGCCATTCGATAACGCACCGGGACTGACCATCAGGTGCGGATAGATGAAGTTCAACGCCACCAGGACGATCAAGTCGACGGCGATCACGAACCATACCCAACGGCTGATCAATTCCAACCCCAGAAAAGGAGAACCGCGATGATGTGGGCGAGCGAGAGGATCGCGAACGCCAGCGTGATCGGAAAATGCACGGTCCGCCACTGCTTGACCGCATCGAAAGTCATGCTGTCCCAATACGTGCTTTCGGCCAGCTGTTCGGCAGAGAGCCCTCGCTGGCGCATCTGTTGCCGCGTCTCATCGAGGCGCTGCCGCGATCTGGCAAGCAGGAACTTGCCTGTCAGCCCGCTGGCCACGTTGACGAGCATCGCGGCGACCGCCAGCCACCCCAATATCGCGTTGAAGTGGATGCCCGCGTGAACCAGCACCATCAATGATCCGGCCCAGGCAACGTATTCATGGACGCGCAGCAGCGTCGTCGGTTTGCCGGAGCGAATCATCTTGCGCTTGCGCAGCGAGTAGGCCAACGAGCCGATGATCAACAGCGTGCCGGGAATGCCCAGCCAGCGGCCTATCCAGACGGCATCGAGCCAATGGAGCAAGGCATCGATCAATAGCGCCGCGCCGCCGAGCGCGATCAGCGAAAGATAGAAGGGCAGGACCTCGCGGCTGACCAGGCGTGCTTTCGCCGGGCTCATGCGTTCAACTCCAGGGCCGTCTGAGGTCTGGCGACACAAAGGAGGCAGTGGTTTTCAGCGAAGGCATGGTCGGGACGGTCGGCGTAGATCACCGAACCAGACACCAACCCTGTCTCGCAACTGCCGCAGCTGCCGGCGCGGCAGGCTGAATCGACCGCCACGCCATGACGCTCGGCGAACTCGAGCAGGTTGGCGTCATGACCATCCCAGGCGATCGTTCGGCCGGATCGCACGAAGTGCACATCGAAGGAAGCCGTATCGACGCTCGACGCGCTGTGGGTAGGAGGTGCCGACCGGCCAACACTCGCCGGACCGAACGCCTCGTAGTGAATGTCACCCTCGGGGACATCCCACGCACGCAGTCCCGAGACCATGCTCTGCATCATCTTCGACGGTCCGCAGATGTAGAACTGATGCCGACCGTGCGAAAGCGTGCGCCGCAACAGTTCGACATCGACGTGCCCTTCATGCTGATAGTCCCGGCCGGCCAGATCAGGACCGTCGGGTCGGCTGTAGACCACATGCAGTTGGAGCAGGGGATGGGCAGCGGCGAGTGCCTCGAGCAGTGGCTTGAATGCATGCTCCCGACCGTTGCGCACACCGTAGTAGAAGTGCAGCACGCGTTGGGGCCGCTGCTCGATGCTCCAGCGCAGCATGCTCATCATCGGCGTCACGCCGATGCCGCCGCCGACCAGCACGGCGGGCACCGCTGCGTCCGCATCGATGAAGAAATGTCCTGAGGGTGCTTTCACACGGAGCACGTCACCGACCCGGACATGGTCATGGAAATGGTTGGACGACAGCCCGGGTTCGAATTCGGGGTGATCCGCCGGCGGAGGTACACGCTTGATCGTTACCCGGTATTGAGCCGGGTCCGGGCGATCGGACAGCGAGTAGCAGCGAGTGATCGTGCGGGTGCTCTCGGCGCCATCGGACCCCACGCCCGGCAGATCGAACGAGAAGGTCAGAAACTGTCCGGGCTTGAACGCTGGCAGAGGTTGCCCGTCTACGGGTTGAAGATAGAACGAACACTGTGTTCGTGCCGGGTCTTCGTACTCGCGCCGGACCACGCGGAATTCGCGCCATCCAAGCCACGCCATATCACGTGTCCCGACCTGCATCGTTGTGCCTTCGGCTTGCGCCGTATCTGACGAGCGTCGCAGCAGAATCCACAAGGTGCCGGCAGCCAACTGCAACAGCAGCGTGGCCACGATCCATGCGAGCAGTTGTGGCGCCGTCATTGCGGTCGAGTCCGAAAGCGAGCTCGCACAGTGACGGACGATCTCGGAACGACGAGCGCGGCACTCAGGTCGATGAGCGTGAGAGGTAGCTGCTTGATGATGGGCCTCTTGGCGTGCAATTTGCCTTAGTGTGTAAGCAGCTATCTGAACGTAATCTGAAGCCGACATTCATCGGGCGTTCAGCTTCGTTATGGACAATCGCGGCGTTACCGGCATGTCTGGTTCGGGTCTGCGCTCGCCGCCGCTCGAACCTGACGAAAAAACAACGAGGGCATGGTAGAGCGCGTGACGACGACTGTTCATCAACAAGGCCCATCAAGCCTGCAACGGTATGCCTGGATCTCGGTCGGCGCAGCCGTTGCAACCATCCTGCTGAAAGGCGCCGCCTGGTGGCTGACAGGTTCGGTTGGCCTGCTCTCGGATGCGATGGAGTCGTTCGTGAATCTTGCGGGCGCGTTGATGGCTCTCTGGATGCTTGCGCTGGCGGAACAGCCAGCCGACACCCTTCATCCCTACGGACACGGCAAGGCCGAGTACTTCTCCAGCGCCTTCGAAGGATTCCTGATCGTCCTGGCAGCGGCCGGCATTTCCTATGCGGCAATCGGTCGGCTGCTGGATCCACAGCCGCTCGAAGCGGTCGGAGTGGGCCTCCTGGTGTCGATCATCGCGTCGGTGGTCAATCTGCTGGTCGCCCGCCTGCTGCTCAAGGCGGGCAGGGAGCACCGGTCGATCGCGCTGGAAGGCGATGCTCATCATCTGATGACCGATGTGTGGACGTCAGTCGGCGTCATCCTGGGCGTCGGCCTAGTCGCATGGTCGGGTTGGCTGTGGCTTGATCCGTTGATCGCCTTGCTGGTTGCTGCGAACATCGTGTGGACCGGTTGGCAACTGATGCGCCGATCGGCATCCGGGCTGATGGACGTCGCGTTGCCCGCGGAGCAGATTCGTCTGATCACCGATGTGCTCGACAGCTACGGTGATCAGAGCATCGACTACCACGCGCTTCGAACCCGTCAAGGCGGACGTCAATCCTTCATCAGCTTGCACGTCCTCGTTCCTGGGCAATGGTCGGTCCAGGAGGCTCATGACCTGGTCGAGCAGATCGAGAGCGACGTGAGGGCTGCCGTCTCCAATTGCCACATGACTGTCCACTTGGAACCCAAGGAAGATCCGTTGTCCATGGACGACCAGGAACTGGTCCGGTCCGACACGCGGAATCGGCAATAGGGCCGTCTGGTTGTCTGCGATTGGGCAGTTGGTCTTGGCTATTCTCTTGACCGCCGCAACAGTGCCGCCTTGCACGAGCGTCGTTTCCGGCGCACTCTCCTGGTAACGGATCCGAGGGCTTGCATTGAAGTGAAGTTGGCGGCGCTCGAAAGTCCAAACGACAAGTCACCTCAACTTCTTGATTGTTCATAAATGGTCGAATAGGCAACATGCTTTCGCCATTTCATCGGCCAGGCAAGGCGCTCGGAATGCGCGCGACTAACACGACGTTGTTGAAGTTCATGGCTTCGGGCAGTCTGGCCTTCGGTTGCACGGTTGCCACGGCGGAGTCATTGGATTTCACGGCCGAGCATATCCTCGAAGTACCGATGGATTTCAGATATTCATCGTTGCCGAGAGCGCCGGACGATATGAGCCGATCCGAGCGACGTTTCAGCCTTGGATACGGTGAGGTGGCCGGTGAGCAGATGCGAAACCGGCTTCCGATGTTCACCGTGTCGCAGTATCGCCCGGTCTCGGATCGCGCCGGATGGTTGTTCAGCCTGTTCTACGATCGTTTCGATTTCTCGGGAAGCAAGGGTGAAAGCGTCTTCAACCCGACCTTCGGCCGGCCCGCTGGCGTTCCCGAGAGTTTCCCGGTAACTGTCGATGACGTATCGGGGAGCGGCTACCACGCTGGCGGGTCCGTCGCCTATGCGTTCGCGACGCGGCACAGCGGAACAGTCGCCCTCGGACTGGCTCTGTCCAGGCTGCAAGTCGATCGCTATCGGGTCGATTTTACCAATCGCGATGCGGGCAACGGCTTTGCCGGCTTCGTCGATTACGCGGGCCGCTACGATGCGTTCGCTCCCTACATTTCTTGGCAAGGTCTTGGACGTGAGATCGGTTCGAACTGGTCCGGCTCGCCTTCCGTCATCTTCGCATTGCCGCTGCCGCGCACCGGCTTCAAGGGTCGGCTGTTCGGACCAAACTTCGATATCCAAGGGGATACGGATACGGCGGGCAACGGCGCGCACATTCCCGACGCCTACTTCGGCATTGGCTATGCCATCGAACACCGACCGTCGGGCGTCCGAATCGATCTCGGTGCGACCCTCTTCAGCTGGCTGGTCGAACCACTCGTTCACCGCAATATCGACACCGTCTTGTTCCTGAATCTTTCGATCCCGTTGCCCTGAGATTCCTTCGTCGGTCTGTGCGCTGTTCGTGAGGTGCCCGTTCGTCGGCTCCGCCATCCTGAAAGCGTGCGGTTAAGCAGCGATTCATTTTCCGCAAGTATCTTTCGGATCGACATCTGTTTCGTGCTTCTTTTGC
The DNA here is from genome assembly GCA_041736455.1 of Burkholderiaceae bacterium. Taxonomy (GTDB): domain Bacteria; phylum Pseudomonadota; class Gammaproteobacteria; order Burkholderiales; family Burkholderiaceae_E; genus JAUIAI01. The sequence goes on from JBGSTN010000914.1 coordinate 13,035, forward strand.
ACGGATTGCTGCGAGATCATCTTCACCGTGAGTACAGGCAAGACCTTCGATCGTTCGATATTGGCGCTGGCCGTTGCGTTGACGTTCAGTCTTGTCGCACGCACGGTTCAAGCTCAGTCGGCAGAGCCGACCGACTTCGATACGCATCGCCGTCCGTACGTCGACCTCGAACTCGAGAAGCCATTGCCAGAACCCAGATCGGAATTCGCCCTGGGTTTTCTTCTGACCTCGTCGCCCGAATATTCCGGATCGAATCGTCAAGACCTGTCGATCAAGCCAATCTTCGCGTATCGGTATGACCGCTTCAAACTGAGTTCGTCCGGCGGCAGCACGATACTGAATTTCGGGCGCGCGGCCGACGACTCTGGCGCCAGCGCGAGACTCGTCGAAAACGACCGATGGAATCTCAAGGCATCGTTGCGAATCGGCGGCGGACGGGACAGCGGCGACTCGGTCGATCTGGCGGGCATCCCTGACGTGCGCAAGACCGTGTTTGCCCGTCTGGTCGGCAGTTACAAGATATCCGAGCATTGGCATGCGGACAGCTCGCTGGGGTGGGATCTGTTGGGTCGCGGCAATGGTGCTTTCGTCACCACCGGCCTCGGCTACAGCTGGCGCCTCACCCCGGGCACGGAAGTCGGCGTGGGCACGGCGTTGACCTGGGGCAACCGCACCCACATGAACAGCCTCTATGGCGTCCCTTCCTACGCGTTCACCAGCGAACGGCCGGCTTATGACGCCGGCTCCGGCTTCAAGGACATCGGCGCCGGCATCAGCTTCACCACGCAGCTCGCGCCGCGCTGGATCATGTTCGGAGGCATCGGCATGGGCCAACTGTTGGGCGATGCCGCAGACAGTCCTCTGACGACAGGCACTACCAGCTATTCGGCGAGTGTCGGTATCGGCTGGCGCTGCTGCCGCTAGTGGTTGCCGGCGGTGACCTGATCATGCGGCTCCGATAAGCAGTTTCAGGATTTCGATGACATTTCCCTTTTGCTCGCAAGTCACCGGTACGAACGCCTTGGACGGAGACCCTTTCCTGCGTCGACTCGCTAGTCCCCGGAAGGACATCGAAACAACAGAAGAACGTTCATTCTTGCTGCGACCGATTCGACATCAATGTTGGTCGATCACGATTCGGTGCTATTGACCGCATCCGATTCACTGGCCCGATTCTTTAAGAAGTCCCACCATGTCAGTCCCGCGAGGAAGTCCGGCCAGCAAGGTATCGCCCACATTGGCGATGGAGCCCTTCACGGGCCATCAATCTGTGGGCGAGTCCACCCGAACGCCGCCGCTGGCACACAATGCCAATCGGTCACCGCGCCGGTTCTCACCAACCGGGCTCGTCCTCTTGGCCGGGCTGTATTTCTCGATCGTTCTCAGCAGCGCGATGTGGCGACGGGTCTCCGCGCAGATCGAAGGCGGGGTGACCGCATCGCCGCTGTTGACGGCGCAACTCGCGGGATTCGTCGTTTTCCTCACGCTTTGTGTGCTCGTGCTCTTTCGATTCCGATACGTGCTGAAGCCCGTCCTTGCCTTCCTGCTCGTCGCATCGGCTTCTGCGGCCTATTTCATGAACACCTATGGCGTGCTGATCGACGGCGACATGTTGCGCAATGCAATCCAGACCGATCGCTTCGAGACCGCAGGGCTGATTTCCTGGACGTTGGTGATCTACATTGTCGGCCTTGGCGTGATTCCCGCCTGGCTAGTGATACGCACACCGCTAAAGTGGCCGCGCGTGCTGCCGACGATCGCCCAGAACGTTGGATTCGCGCTGTTGTTCATGGCCCTGGCGCTGGGCAGCGCCTTCGTCGATTTCAAGGCAGCGGCACCGTTCCTTCGTGTCAATGGCAAGGAGATGCGCTTGCGTACCGCGCCATTGCATCTGATAGCCGCCGGCTTGTATCTGATTCGTGACGCGAATGCGGTGCTTCTTCCGACGCCGTTCCAACGGATTGCGCAGCGCGTAGAAATCGACGCGTCGGTGCCCGGCGATGCCGGCAATCTGGTCATTTTGGTGATCGGCGAGACGGCACGCGCCATGAACTTCTCGCTCAACGGTTACGCGCGCGAAACCAACCCGGAATTGGCGACGCTGCCAATCACGAGTTTCACGAACGTCACCTCTTGTGGCACATCGACAGCCGTTTCTGTTCCGTGCATGTTTTCCAACCTCGGCCGCAGCGGCTATTCCGCGGGCAAGGCCGACAATCGCGAGAACCTGCTCGATCTTGCGCGTCGCGCGGGTTACGACGTGATCTGGGTCGACAATCAGGCGGGCAGCAAAGGCGTCTCCGACCGTGTGACTTTCAAACAACTTCAGCGGCAGCAAGCGGGCGAGGAAGAGACATCGGACGAGGCCTTCATCGATGAACTGGATCAACTGATCGTGGCATCGCAACCGCGCACGCTGATCGTCTTCCACCAGATGGGCAGTCACGGCCCCGAATACTACAAGCGCTCGACACCGGCCGCGAAGCGCTTCGTGCCTGAATGTCTCGACAAGCAACTCGAACGATGCCCAAGGGACACGATCGTCAACGCCTATGACAACACCATCGTGCAAACCGATCGTGTAATGGCCGCGATAATCAGGAAAGCGCAGGAAAAGAAACCCGATCACGCAGTCTCGATGCTATACGTGAGTGACCACGGTGAGTCGCTTGGTGAGAGCGGAATCTATCTGCACGGTCTGCCGTACTCGTTGTCCCCGCGCGAACAGACTGCCATCCCGATGATCTACTGGGCAAATCGGCAAGCTGCCGGATTCACCGGTGTTGCCAATGACTGCGTGGCGGGCCTTAGAGACAAGCCGCTATCGCATGACAACTTCTTCCACACGGTCCTTGGCCTTCTGCGGGTGGACTCGGATGCGTATCAGATGGAGAGCGACGCATTCAGTCCATGCCGCAATCGTTAGCAACGATTCGACAAAGCCCTTCATTCGGGCCACGCCGCGTCCAAAGGCCGCGATAGCCGATAGCCGATCGCCGGAAGGTTTTGTCAGTGTCGACTGCGGTATCGGGCGCCTCGCCTGCGCGCCCGCCCGTATTGCAGGATCAGATCGATTGCTGATGCACGCCTCAGGCATAGGTGTCGGCCATCACCTGTTTGAACCATTTCTCCATCTGCTTGAAGTTATCGGTACTGGGTCGCTTGGCCTCTCCGGATGCGCCCGGGACGACTTTCATCGTGCGTGATGCTGAGTCGTAACCGAAAACCGCCGTCAGCCATGAAGCCGTCTTGGCCGTGACCGGCGAGTAGCAGGCTGAATTCGTCACGGGCGACGGGTCTGGCTGCTGGCCGGTCATCAGTCGTACGATGGCATCGGCACAGACTTTCGCTTCGGCGTTGGCAATGTGGCCGGCCTTGGGTTGCGTCGTGCCGGCAGAATCGCCGACGATATGCACGTGGGGTGCCGCCGCCGATTCGTAGCTCAGGACGTCGACGCCTGCCCAGCGACCACCGATGTCGAGTAAGCCGGCCTGTGCCAATATCGCACCGCCACGTTGGGAAGGGATCGGGTTGATCACGTCGCCACGAAATGCGCCCATCGCCGTATTGACGGTTTTCGTCGACGCATCGATGCTCTAGACGGCGGCGTTGGGAACATACGAGATGATGCCGGCGTAGGTCACCTGGAACGCCGTCGTGAACGTGTCGACCTCAGCGGTGATTCCTGGATTCGCATCCAGGACGATGACCTTGCTCCCCGGATTGTTGGTCTTCAGGAAATCCGCCACGAGACAAGCCCGCTCGTAGGGCCCTGGCGGACAGCGATAAGGCGCCGCCGGGATGGTCATGATGAAGGTACCGCCACGGGGCATCGCACGAATCTGGTCACGCAGGGCCGTCGTCTGGGCGCCCGCCTTCCAGGCATGCGGGAATTGGGCCTGGGCCGCCGGTGTCTCGAGGCCTGGGATCGTATCGAACTCGATGCCTGGGGCAACCACCAATCGATCGTAGGGCAGGGTCTGGCCATCGGCCAATCGAACCGAATGCGAACCGTGCTCGATCGCCGAGACGTCACCCAAGATGCGCTTGACGCCATAGCTGTTGACCAGTGCATCGTAGCCGTAGCTGAGACTCTCGACGGTACGTGACCCGTTCAGAACGAGATTGCTCATGATGTTCGATACATATTTCGATTCGCGCTCGATCAGACTGACAGCCAGATTCGGACCGCCCCACAAGCGCAGAAACTTTGCGGCACTGGCGCCGCCCATGCCACCACCGATCACGACGATTCGGCCCGATGCGTTTCCGGCGGGTACTGTAGGACTTCCAGGCCGGTTCCGATCCCTGGCCGCAAGGGAATCGGAGCGTCCATCAGCGGATTCTCTCGAATCTTCCGCTGCCCATGCAATCGAAAGTCCAGCGGCACTGAGCGCCGACGCGCCCATGGCACCCATGAATACTCTGCGTTTCATTTTGAGTTCTCCGTTTTCTTGAATGTTCTGATTTCGCGACGCGATGCAGCAGCCTTTCGGTCATGCCGCAAACGTTGAATGTCCGGATTCCTAACGCGACGCGAAGTACTGCGCGAGCAGCTTCACCTGCTCATCGGTATAGCCCAGAGCGTGCACGGTCATGATGCCTTCGTCCTCGCTGCGCATCTCGCGCATTTCGCCGATGATCTCGGATGCCGATTCCCCGGCGAGCTTGTCGAAACCGCCGGCAGGGCGACCGTCAGTACCGTGGCAACCGAAGCAGTTCGAAGCCAACAGGCGCCCCGCGGTACTGGATGCACTGGCCGCAGGTGCGGCTGGTGGCGCTCTTTCAGCCGAGGCACGCTCCGCCTCACGTTGTTCGATCGGTACGCTCGTGGACCCTGCGCCGGTCGTGTCGGGGCCGTCATTAGATCCGCCGCATGATGCGAGCAAGACCAGACTCACACATACGAATGGCGTTGATAAGGTTTGTCTCTTCATGCTCTTGCTCCTGTGACCGTGAAGGATGCTTGCGTTGCCGACTTCGGCGTTGGCACCGGGTCTGTCCAATGCCGATGTACCGAGCGTCGAAGGGCAGTCTATGGGTCACATCGTCGGAGTTTATTAACGGTAGAGGGTCGAATACTCAATTTCTGTTACCCGAAAACGTGTCCGAAGCAAGTCGATCTCGTTGCACCGATTGCTCATGCGTTGTGCGCTTCGACACATTGAAGCGATATTCGGTACTACGAATCGGTGCGGTCACGATTGATGCTCGTCATCAAGTTGGACAGCAAATAGGTTGCCGAAGCGGATTCCGGGACGTTTCTATGCCGGGAAACTATCGACTTGACGGGCGAGGCTTGTATCGAAAGGAATGCAATCGAATCAAGCAATCGATCAGTAAGTGCGATGCGGCTGGATTCGCCGCCTTGCCAAAACTTAACGTTCGCGGATCAGGGTGACACTATCGGCCGGAAACGTTTCGAACCGTACAAGCGTAAGGCGATGCCTCTGGCGCAGCGATAGGTTGCGGAACCGGTTGAGGAACCAACTTGTCGCAAGCCTCGATCGTTTGCGTTTGCTGATGCAGAACGAAGTTTCATTCGCAGTGAAAGTCGCGGAAGTCGCGTCGAAGCGAAACGACAGACTTCACCCATTGCACAATTCGTGAGGCATTGCTGACCGCCCACCCCGTGGATGTCCGCCGGTCATCGGCACTACTAAAGTCGTCACCCGTTTCGTCCGATAGTCAGGGAGCGGCTGCTCGAGCGCCGCGCCAGCCTGCTACAGGGACCCGCGGAAATGCACAGCACGCCCTTGCGTCGACCGAACATTCGCAACGCCATCGATGCGCTCGCCACGACCTCGATCAAGTTCGCGATCGCCGCAGTCGTCTGGTCGGTAGCGCCCGCCCATGTACTGGCCCAGCCCGAAAGCCCCCCGTCGGCCGTATTGACACCGGGCCTGAGCTTTTCGGGCTCGGGCTTCGTCACGATCGCCGCCGGCAAGGTGCTGCGGGGCACGCAGCATCAGGATGTGAACCTCGGTTGGGACTGCCCTTGCTACATCGCAGACTTCGCCCAGGCAGGCATCTACGAGTCGGGCGGTGTGAGCATGCGTCCGGACAGCAAGCTCGGGCTGCAGGGCAGGGTCGCGACCGAGGACAACCGATACGCATTGACCGGCCAGATCGTCGCCCGGGGTGCGACCGGATCGGCCGATCTCGAATGGTTGTATGCGACGGTCGAACTGGATCCGCGCTGGACCCTGCAGGTCGGGCGCAAGCGCCTGCCGCTGTTTGCCTACTCGGACGTGCAGGACGTCGGCGTGGCGATTCCCTGGATTCACCTTCCCGGACAGCTCTACGGCTGGGAGGCGGTCAACTACAACGGCGTGAACGTGCAGCACCGGCGCGAGCTCGGTCCGGTACTCGGCACGCTCAACGTCTTCGCTGGCGCCGAAAGCGTGCGTGATTCCGGCATCCAGCGGATCTACTCGGGCAAGGACTCGCGCACCGATGTGAAGTGGTCGGGAATCTTCGGTGTCGAACTCAAGCTCGAGCATGACGGTTATGAGGCACGCTACCTCTATCTGCAGTCAGGCAATCGCTACCGGCTGGTCTCGGATGGCGAGACCGAGTTTGGCGACACGACCCACCAGCGCATCCACGGGCTGTCGTTCGGGATCGATCGCAACAACTGGATCGGACGCGCCGAACTGCAGGCGATCGATCGTACCGAGGAGTACGGTCGCGATTTCGGCGAGCTGATCGCGGTCGGCTACCGGCTCGGCAGATGGACGCCGCTCGTCTCCTGGGCGCGCTACCACCAGCGCCTGAACGACGCCGACGCTACGCCAGAGAGTCATTGGACACGATCCTTCGTGCTGCGCTACGACATCGACCCGACGAGCGCAATCAAGCTGCAGTACGACATCTGGCGGGATGGCAGCGGCAGCGGTTTCGAATCGCAGCACGGCAATGCGCACCTGATCGCAATCGCCTACGAGAGAGTGTTCTGATGCAAGTACTTCACCACCCCTTGGCCCCCGTGCCTGACCGTGTCCCTCGCGCGCGCCGCTTCGCCGGTGCATTCACCGGAGCGGTCACTATCATCCTGCTGCTGGTGACGATCGCGCCACGGGTCGCGTCAGCCGACGAGATCGTCGTCATCGTGAACAAGGACAATCCGAACCAGGTCGATCGAGCCTTCGTGCAGCGCATCTATACCGGTGCGGTGAAGGGCTGGCCGGACGGCACGCCGGTGTTCGCGCTCGACCAGGCCGAAGGCTCTGCGGCGCGCGAGCAGTTCGGCAGCAAGCTGCTCGGCAAGTCCCAGGCGAACCTGCGGGCGATCTGGTCACAGAACATCTTCACCGGCAAGGGTTACCCGCCGAGGCTCGCGGCGCCCGACGAGCAGATGAAGCGACTCGTTGCAAACAATCGAAACGCGATCGGCTATGTGTTCGAATCGAGCCTCGACGATTCGGTCCGAGCCTTGAGGTAAACCGGACGTGACGGTCCCGCGTTCGATCGGCGCAGCGGACAACGACCGCTGGCGAGGGGATTCGCGGCTGGTCACGCTGGTCTACCTGATCGCCGGGACGATCGCGATCATCATCGCGTTGATCGGTCCGATCGGCTACTTCGTCGTGTCGAAGGACGCGTACGAACGCGAAGCGAAGATCGCCGCACGCCTGCATGCCGCCTTCGTCAACCAGGCGATCAGCATGGCTGACGGTGCCTGGCAAACCCAGATCGCCGGATTGATCGATGCCGATCTCGCGCCTTCAGACCTTCCGGAAGCGCGTTCGATCCGGGACGAGAACGACGTCGTGCTCAGTTCGGCCGGCGTTCCCGTACAGGGACTCAAGCTGGAGCAGACGGCGCCACTCATCTACGACGCGAGCGTGGTCGGCATGGTCGTCGTCGAACGGGGCCTGCGGCCACTGGTCTACCGCACCGGACTCGTCGCGGTCATGGCTATCCTGCTTGGTTGTGCGATCGTCGGCTTCGCCGCCGCACTGCCGCTGCGTTCGCTGCGCCATACACTTGCCGCGTTGAGGCAGACCGAGTCGCAGGCACGGCGCGAGGCCGAGTCGCAGCTTCAGATCGTGTTCGAGAACGCGATCGAAGGCATCGTGATGTTCGAGCCATCGGGCAACGTGACCTCGTTCAATCCGGCAGCCCGACGAATGTTCGGCTTTTCCGACGACGCCTCGGTCCTTGGTCACTCGCTCGGCGAACTGATGCGCCCGGCAGCCCTGGTGCCCAATGCTGGCGGCGAGACCGACGTCGTCGACGCTTTCCCGCCCGGCCGGATCGAGACTGAAGCGATGCATCGCGATGGGCGCGGCTTTCCGGTCGAGGTGGCGATCAGCGAATCGCAGGAAAACGGCCGACGCGCGCGCATCGCGATCGTGCGCGACATCACCGAGCGCCGACAGGCCGAGGCACGGTTGTCGTATCTCGCGAATTTCGACAGCCTGACCAACTTGCCGAACCGGGTGCAGTTTCGCGACCACCTGGCCAACGCGATGCGCCGCGCCGACCGCCATGGGCGCACGCTGGAGTTGATGTTTCTCGACATCGACCGCTTCAAGACGATCAACGACAGTCTCGGTCACGATGTCGGCGATCGCCTGCTGCAACAGGTCGCGCGTGCGCTCGAGCAGTGCCTGGCCGCATTCGGCGAGACCGATCGTTCGATGCGCGCGATGATCTCGCGGCTCGGCGGTGACGAGTTCACGGTGCTGCTCGAGAGTGCGCGCAACCAGCGTGCCGTCGAATCGGTCGCCCGCGCGATCCTGGATACGCTGAGCCGACCCTTCCAGGTCGAATCGCACGAACTCTACATCTCCGGAAGCATCGGCATCACGCGCTATCCGCAGAAGCATTGTGACCTGGACGGCCTGGTGAAGCAGGCCGATGTCGCGATGTACCACGCCAAGGCGTTGGGTCGGGACAATTTCCAGTTCTACAGCGAAGCACTCGACGCGGCAGCCGGCGAGCGTCTGGAGATGGAGACGCTGCTGCGCCACGCGCTCGAGCGCAACGAGTTCAGCCTGCAATATCAGCCCAAGGCCGAACTCGCGAGCGGCCGGATCACCGGGGTGGAGGCGCTCTTGCGCTGGAACCCGACCGGGCGCAAGCCGATCGGCCCGGACCGCTTCATCCCGATCCTCGAAGACACCGGCCTGATCGTTCCGGTCGGCGCCTGGGTGCTGCGACGTGCCTGCGAACAGATGGCGCAGTGGGATCGCGAAGGCGTTGCGCCGATTCATCTCGCCGTCAATCTCTCGGCACGCCAGTTCCGCCAGCAGGATCTCATCGAGACGATCGCGACGACCCTGGCCGAAACCGGGTTCGCGCCGCAACGACTGGAGATCGAGTTGACCGAAAGCATGCTGGTCGAGAACATCGAGGAGGTGGTGCGGATCATGGCGCGAATAGGCGCCATGGGCGTGAGCATCGCGATCGACGATTTCGGCACTGGCCACTCGTCCTTGAGCTACCTGAAGCGTTTCGCGATCGATACGCTGAAGGTCGATCGTTCATTCGTTCGCGACACGCCGCATGACGCCGATGACAACGCGATCACGATTGCCGTGATCGCTCTCGCGCACGGACTCGGCCTGCGGGCGGTGGCCGAAGGGGTGGAGAACGACGAGCAGGCGGACTTCCTGCGCGCGCAGGGCTGCGACGAGATCCAGGGCTACCTGCTCAGCCGGCCTCAGGACCCCGAGGCAATGAGCACGTGGCTGCGCCAGCGCGAGCGTCAACGGGTCAGCCGAGAAGCGGAGACGGCAGCGTTGCCTGCGCCGGTCTGATCGACCGGGGTGGAATCGGCAGGCGCGTGAGGAGTTCGTGACCGTCGATGTTGCTCTTCCTGCCGTTCACTCGAGTCGGCTCTGGAAGAACCGGCGCGTGCCTTCATCCATGAGGTGCACATGGCAGCCCTTGATCGATCGACATGGACACGAGCGGATTGTCCGGCGCGATACCCAGCACCGCGTCGCGGATCAGCTCGAATCCGGCCAGCGACGCGATCACCGCGCCGAAGCCCACCTGCGAGGCCGTGTTCATGAGGGGCATAGCGGAGGCGCTCGCGCCATCTTCCAGTGCCGCCTTCAAACCGATGCCCTGGTCAGCCTTGTCGCGATGCGGCCGCTGTGCCAGCCACCACAACATTGCCAGCAACACGATGGCGGCACCGAGGGCACCGATCACCGCCCAGATGCCGCGCACCGCCTGCACAGAGGTCGCGCCGAACCGCGCATCGGCGAGATACGACGTATCCAGCGCAGGCCACAGCCAAGTCGCGAGCAGGTAATTGAGCGCGATGACAAGTACCACCGGTGCGATCGCCATGCCGAACGGCATCGCCGGCTTCACGTCACCGGCGGCCGCATCGTCTGCCGCGGTGTCTGTGTCGTCGGCACCATAACCTTCCCCGGCCCGCTTCGCGGCATCGGCACGCCGGCTGAGCCATAACCAGCCGATGCCTAGCATCACCGCACCGCCGATGAAGCCGAGGCCGGGCGCTGCGAAGGGCGTGGTGCCGAA
>JBGSTN010000923.1:0-3683 GCA_041736455.1 Burkholderiaceae bacterium
CGGCGGCAATGCGCGCCATGACCTGCCGGTGCGCTTCGCCCGCGTCAGCCACGGCGCGGGCATCGGTCAGGGCCGTATCGGCAGCAGAAACCGGCGCCGTCGCGCGTAATTGGTCGGAATCGCCGTTCATCGCCCCAATTCCCTGTCTGTCGCGCCGCCATACGCAACCGCGGCACTTGCATTGAATACTCGGACATCCGGAAAGCGTACCAGGACAGAACCGAGAATGGATATCGCAGAACTATTGACCTTTGCCGTCAAGAACAAGGCATCCGATTTGCACTTGTCGGCCGGTCTTCCCCCGATGATCCGGGTGCACGGCGACGTTCGGAGGATCAATCTGCCCCCGATGGAGCATACCGACGTGCACGGGATGATCTACGACATCATGAACGATAGTCAACGCAAGACCTACGAGGAAAATCTCGAGGTCGACTTCTCGTTCGCGATTCCCGGTCTTGCACGCTTTCGCGTCAACGCATTCGTTCAGAACCGCGGCGCCGGCGCGGTGATGCGGACGATTCCTTCGAAGATCCTGTCGCTGGAGGATCTCAATGCGCCGAAGATCTTCCAGGATATCTCGAATCAACCACGCGGCATGGTGCTGGTCACGGGCCCGACCGGCTCGGGCAAGTCGACCACGCTCGCAGGCATGATCAACTACATCAACGAAAACCACTACGGCCATATTCTCACGGTCGAAGATCCCATCGAATTCGTGCACGAGTCCAAGCGCTGCCTGATCAATCAGCGCGAGGTCGGTCCGATGACCCTTTCATTCGCCAATGCGCTGAAGTCGGCACTGCGCGAGGATCCGGACATCATCCTGGTCGGCGAGATGCGCGACCTGGAAACCATTCGACTGGCTCTGACTGCTGCCGAAACCGGTCACCTGGTATTCGGCACGCTGCATACGTCGTCGGCCGCCAAGACCATCGATCGTATCGTCGACGTGTTCCCGGCCGCCGAGAAGGAAATGGTTCGCGCAATGCTCTCCGAATCGCTGAAGGCGGTGATCTCGCAGACGCTGCTGAAGACGAAGGACGGCAACGGTCGGGTCGCGGCGCACGAAATCATGATCGGTACTCCAGCCATTCGAAATCTGATTCGCGAGGCGAAGGTCTCGCAGATGAACGCCGCGATCCAGACCGGCGGCGCGCTTGGGATGCAGACGCTCGACCAGTGCCTGACCGATCTCGTGCGCAAGAACCAGATCTCGATGGCCGAGGCTCGCCATGCAGCGACGGTCAAGGACAACTTTCCGGGCTGAGGACGAGTCGCACCGGATCGACGGCAACGAGTCGCTCCGACTCCCAGGACACGACAAGGAACATTGGCGACATGGAACGCGAACAGGCATCGAAGTTCATGCAGGACCTGCTGTCGCTGATGATCAGCAAGAACGGGTCGGACCTGTTCCTGACAGCGGAGTTTCCACCGGCATTCAAGGTCGACGGGCGACTCTTCCCGGTGTCGAACGTTCCCTTGACGGGCGCGCACACGATGGAGCTCGCGCGTGCGCTGATGAACGACAAGCAGGCGGCCGAGTTCGAAGAGAACCGCGAAGTCAACTTCGCGATCAGTCCGGTCGGCATCGGTCGTTTCCGTGTCAACGCGTTCATGCAGATGGGTCGCGTCGGATTGGTGCTGCGTACGATCAAGTCGGCCATTCCACGATTCGCCGATCTGAATCTGCCGCCCGTGCTGGCCGATCTCTCGCTCAACAAACGCGGATTGATCATGGTGGTCGGTGCGACCGGTTCGGGCAAATCGAACACGCTTGCCGCGATGATCGGTCACCGCAACGCGCACTCGTACGGTCATATCGTGACGATCGAGGACCCGGTCGAATTCGTGCATCCGCATGCCAATTGCATCGTCACGCACCGGGAAGTGGGTGTCGATACGAACAGCTGGGAAGTGGCGCTGAAGAACACGCTGCGCCAGGCGCCGGATGTGATCATGATCGGCGAGATCCGCGATCGTGAAACGATGGAGCACGCGGTCACGTTCTCAGAAACCGGTCACCTCTGTGTGAGCACGCTGCACGCCAACAGTGCCAACCAGGCGCTGGACCGGATCATCAACTTCTTTCCCGAAGAGCGCCGCAGTCAGTTGCTGATGGACCTGTCGCTGAACCTTCGCGCGATCATCTCTCAGCGCCTGATTCCGCTGGTTTCCGGCAAGGGTCGCGCACCGGCCGTCGAGGTGATGCTCAACTCGCCGCTGATCTCGGATCTGATCTTCAAGGGTGAAGTGGGACAGATCAAGGAGATCATGAAGAAGAGCCGCGAGCTGGGCATGCAGACATTCGACCAGGCCTTGTTCGATCTCTACGAGTCGGAAACGATCAGCTACGAAGACGCGCTGCGCAATGCGGATTCGGTCAACGATCTGCGCCTGAACATCAAGCTGAACAGCCGGCATGGCCAGCGCGATCACTCGCGCGGCACCGAGGCGTTGGGCATCGTCTGAACCCGGCTTCGATCGGGCGCGGATCCGATCGGGCGTGGTTTCGCTAGGGCGTGGCTTCGATGGGGCGTGGAGGGTGGCTCGATCACCGCGCAGGTCGACCGGCGACGTCGTCAGGCCGGTTTTTCGCTCAGCGCATCTCGAAGACGAACAGCCGGGTCTCGATCGGTCCGTTGTAGAGCGGGATCCGGCGCGACGGTTTCAATCCGATTCGACCAGGCAGCTTCAGGTCGCCGCTGAGCAGGCAGACGGTCCATCCCGACCAGTTCTGGCGCAGCGCGCGGCCCAGCGCAAGCAGCTCGGCGTCGGTCCGCTCGGTCGAATCGGGGTCGGCGGGTATCGCAGGCGTTGCGGTGCGTGCGATCCGGTCCCGTGCATGTCCACCTTCCCGGTCCTCGCCCGAAGCGATGTCCATGCGTTCACCATAGGGCGGATTGCCGACCACGAATCCGGGTTGGCAGTCCGGCGCCGTCAGTGAAGCGAACGGGCTGGTCGTCACGCGGATTGCGTCGTCGGCCAGGCCTGCACGGGTGATGTTCTTCACGGTGAGCGATGTCATGGCGGCATCGATATCGCTCGCATGGATCCGGCTTTGCACGGGCGACGCCGCAGCCTGGTCGATGTCGTCCTGCGAATCGCGTTGTATCGCCAGCCAAGCTGCCGCGTCGTGGCTCAGCAGGTTCTCGAATCCGAAGCCACGCAAGGCCCCGGCGGCAATGCCAGCGCATCGTTGGGCCGCTTCGATCACGATGGTTCCCGAGCCGCAGAACGGGTCGACGAGATTGTCGCCCGGCGACCAGCCGCTCAGTGCCAGCAGGCCGGCGGCGAGGTTTTCCTTCAGCGGTGCGACGCCCTTGTCCTGGCGGCCCCGCCAACCCCGCTTGAAGAGATTCTCGCCGCTCGTGTCTAGGTAAAGCGTGGCGAAGCGATCGTCGAGGAAACAGAACACGCGGACCTGAGGTGAGACGGTGTCGATATCGGGTCGCTTTCCCGACACCTCGCGCAGGCGATCGACGATGCCGTCCTTGACTCGCAGCGTGGCGATATTGAGATTCTGCACGTTGGCCCGCAGGCCACGGGTATCGACGCGCAGGGTCTGCGTAGGAAGAAACCACTTCTCCCAGGCAACGGCCACGGCGATCTTGTGCAGATCACGGTCGGAGCGGTAGCGCGCGCGCGTGATCTGCAGCATCACCCGGCTGGCCAGCCGG
>JBGSTN010000925.1:0-7575 GCA_041736455.1 Burkholderiaceae bacterium
GGCACCATTTCGCCACCAATTTTCGAAAACCGGCTCATGCGTCCAGTAATCCTGATGAACCCGTCCTCATCGATTTCAGCAACGTCGCCGGTCCGGGCAGACCGCCGCCCGTGCCGGTGGCCGTGTACTGATCGTCAATGAACAACCAGATCCCGGTGCCGGGCAGCTGGTACCAGAGTCGCACATACACGGTGCTGCCGTCGTTCGGCAAACCGTTCACCGTCCGGCTCGTTGCCGTGCCCAGGTTGCCGCTGTCGTGGTACTGCGCCCCGCCTGCAGTGCTGCCCACATAGAGCCAGTAGTTCTGCGCACCCGAACCATTGCCTGTCCAGGTGAAGACCTGACTGGTTCCGGGCAAGACCGAGCCACTGGCCGGCGACGCCATCGCTGGAATCGGCGGCGCACCGCAGGTGTAGATCTGGACATTGTCGATGTCCCACCCGGTGCTGCCAACGGATGCATCGGTGCCGATTCGGAACCTGATCCGTATCGACTGGTCGGCCCATGCCGACAGATCGGCGATCGAACTCTGGTAGGTGGTCTGGTTGCCACTGAATGCGGGAATCGCGCCCATTGGATTCGCCGTGGCGAGTGCGGCCGTGTTGTAGCCGCCGAAGATGAAGGCAGCGTTTGGCAGTTGCGACCAGGATGTACCGTTGTTGGATGAAACCTCGATGATGCCGCCGTCGAAACCCGCCTCGAACCTCGGTTGATGACGGACATGCAGGCGGGCGCCCGCCGGAATCGATACCGAGCTCACCATGGCCGAGCGACTGTCGGAAGTCGTGGCAGGATCTCCGCCGCGATAATGAAGGTTCGATCCGATGGGATCTGGGTTCGCAGCGCTTATCTCCCACGTATTGCTGCCTTGCGCGTTGGCGACCTGCCAACTTGCTGCCGAACCGGATTCCCAGTTCTCCAGGAACAGATCATTCGGCGAGCCACTCGGGCAGACGAGCGGGGCCGTGAATGCCGTGTACGTTGCCGACACACTCGACCAACTGAGTGACGAATTGGCGCGGTAGTAAAGCGTCACATAGACCGAACTGCCGTCGGTCCGCAGGTTCTGTACCAGGGCGCTCGTCGCCGTGCCGATATTGCCGCTATCGAAATACTGATTGCCACCCGGCGTACTGCCGACGTAAAGCCAATATTGACTGATCGGCGCACCCGGCTTGACCCACTGGAACGTGGCGGAGTTCGACGTCAATGTACTGCCAGGCGACGGACTGGCCAGTGCGGGCGGGCCCTCGAGCACTGCCTGACGCCAGTTCGATGCCGTGACTCGAGCATTGTTGATCGACAGTTCGTTATCGGCCTCGAGCGCGTTGCCGACAGGAACGCCTGTCGGCACGCCAAGATAGTCGAGTTCCGCGTTGGACCAGCGATTGATCCGCGTGCAGTTGCTGCACGCGTTGCCATAGGCCATGATCGTGCGCCACGTCGTGTCGGGCGCCACGTAGCCATACGAATAGGGATACAGACCTTGAGACCCTCCCGACACTGCACGGTCGTGCATCGAACCCAGGTTGTGTCCGATCTCGTGGGCGAACGTGTAGTAGCCGGTAATGCAATTGTAGGAGTCGACAGAGAATGCCGACGCGGCGAAGGCCGCCGACAGGTTGGACATCAGGTAGGCGATGCCACATGCCTCGCCGGAACCTCGCACCAGTTTGACCACGTCAGCGCCCAATGAATCACGCAGCGCATGCACGTCGTCCATGAACCCATCGGTCGTGCCGGCGAGATTCTGCAGATCGGCGCCGAAATCCACCTCGCCGTAGTTCACCTCCTGCTTGTTGACCAGACGCAGCTGCAGATTGACGCCACTGCTCGTGTACCCGGTATTCGATTCCGCGACCGCCAGATCGATCATGCTTTCAATGGCCGCGAGACCGCCCGCCTGCGTGCGCGCCTGCGGGGTATAAAGAACCAGCACATCCAGCACGTCGCCCGCATCGGCAATGCCATCCGCCCGCGGGGTCGGACTGGGCGTCTCGAGAAACAATGGCTGCAGCGGTTCCGCATCGCGCGGGAACGACCGTTCGTTGACCTCGACCAGCGCGTGCACCTGCCCGCCTGCCGGCATCAACCTGAACAGTTGCTTGCCGAGCCGAAACGTGCCGGACATCTGACCGGTCTTGTGGATGACGAGCGCGAAGTGGCCGCCCTTCACATCGAGAATGTCTCCCTGCACGGCAGTACCAGTCTCGGAGATGACTTGCCGTGACTTGATGAACAAGCGCACCGATGGATTGTTTCCCAATCGCGCCACGATATTGCGAATGGTCGAGAACTCGGTGGGCGGGCTGTTGACCAGTCGATCGGACAGGGCGCTGTTGAGGTCGACATAGAACGTCTGCCCGACTGACGGATCGGTCGGATCGCCAATTCGCCCTGTGCCGGCCGACGCTGAAAAGAGCGGTATCGGGTCGGCAGCTGGGAGCGACGATGATTGCGCAGACGCTGGAGCGGGAATCAAGGCAATCGAGATGAAACAAGCAAGTACAGCGAAAAGCCTGGATAGTTCGATTCGCATACTGGTCACCTTAAATTGATTATTGTTTTTACGGCGCATGCAAGCAGACGGACGAGGCGGTTTCGAGCGCTGCCACTCTCCTCGGCTAATCGATTCACTCCATCATCCGTCGCGGACGATAACAGGCTGTGTAATTTGTAGCGACATTTGCCAGCGCGGGCCATTGTGAATTTATGCAAAACATCTCGCGTCCTGGCTCGGGTTTCACCGGCCCTCTTCATGTCATATGGATCGCTCGTGTTCACGCGAGCTGTCTGTGGATACGCATGACGCAATCACGGGCGACGTCGACGATCACGTCGACGCTTCGTTTTCGCCGATCGTCGACTCGCACGGGCGTATGCGTTAGAGTGGACAAAAGCCGTCTGGCGAGTGGAGCACCGGCATGACAGCACCTCTTCGATTCCTCGCCCTTTCGTTCGCGCTGAGCTTCAGCATCGCGGCGTGCGGTGACGATGATTCAGACGCGCCGACGGGTACCGGGTCGGACTCGACGCCACCAACCAGCGGGGCGCCGCCAACCAGCGGAACACCACCGAATAGTGGTACACCGCCGGCCGGAACGACCAGCCCCGCCGTTTCGATCCGCAGTCGACTGGGCACATGCCCCACGGCCATCGAGAGCAACGACCCCGAGATCTATCGATGCCTGATCGGGGAATACGCCGGCGTGGAAAAATCGACCGGCACGAGTTGCATCGCACGGATCAACGACGATGGCTCGATCAATCTGAAGCATGAAAGCACCGACGAGCGAATCACGTTGCCATACGTGTCGTCGAACTTCAGCAAGATCATCTATCTGACCGAGGAGAGCGAGCCCATCGAACGATTCACGCTCAAATGGTCGGTCGAAGGCCCGCGTGCGGGTCAGGCGGATTCGGGACGGTTCGAATTAGGCTTCGACCTGCGGGGCGCGGATGAGCTGGTTTGGGTCTACCCGTCCGCCGTGTCGTCCGGCAATGGCGTGGTCACAGCGATCAACTGTCATGTGACTGTGCCCTGAGCTCGCAAGCGTGTCAGCTTGCTCAATTCCATCTACTCGGCTTTCGGTCGCATGCGATCGCCTGATCAGATGCGTTCCGCGGAAATCTGTGAAAGCTCACGCGGGCATCATAGGTGGAATGGCGTCGTGATTCGTAACAACCGGCGCGCCTTCGAAAACTTGCGGTGAATGGACTGACTCTGAAGAGCAACCGTGCAGCGTGCGTCTTCGACGCCTGGGCTGCACGGTTCACTGCTCCCGGCATTCAACCAGCGACAGCGCGTTCAGAACGCACTGAAAGTACTACCCGCGCTCCATGGACCATAACCAACCGAGTTCCACGTCTGCACCCACCAGGTTGCCGGCCCGTTGAAGTTGACAGGCGATGGCAATGTGCAATTCGTCAGCCCACCCAGACAGTTGGTCGTGCTCGCCGGATACCACTGATCATGAACCTTCACGCCACCAACTTCGATCCAGAGGCGATACCAGCTCGCATAGTTGCCCGGGGTCCAGTTGAAGGTAGGCATGGTTCCCGCGCCAGGACCCGACGGCGAATTCAACTGTACCGCGGGCGGTAGTTCAGTCACCGTGGTGTATTGCTTTGGCGTACTCCAGTTGCCATAGCCAGCGGAATTCCACGGCTGTACCCACCATGTTGCCCAGCCATAAGTCACGGCGTCAGGCGATATCGTGCAGGTACCCCCGCCTACGCAGCCGAGGCTGCTGTCCGTGTACCACTGAGTGTGAACCACGCCACGTTCGTCCTGCAACCAGAGTTGATACCAGGTTGCACCGCTCGAGCTGAACCAGCTGAACGTCGGAGTCGGGTCCGACACCTGGTTTTCCGGACCGATCAGATCCGGTGGCGGAGGAGTCGTCGGGCCGGTGCAGAATATTCCCGGGCAACTGAAAACGAGGTTGTACGGGCCGGAATCGGTACCGTAGTAATCAGTTGCGAAGATGGTGTAGATGCCTGCTTCGGGTAGTGCGTAGTTGTTGATCTGAGCGGTCAATGAGCCGTAGGTGGTGGTCAACAGGCTCCCGTTCGGCTTCAACACATGAATGCGAGGATAGATATTGTCGGGACTGGCATTCCCCGCGGTGTCCGAAAGCGTGAGTGAGAGTTGTCCGCCAGGCGTGCCATAAAAGGTGTACGTCTTGATATCGCCCTTGGCCATTGTCCCCGATACGGTCTGGCCATGCGTCAGCCCCCCACCGACATTGGCGCCTGGCGCACGGGCGAACATCAACGTGTAGGGTCCGACGCCCGTGCCGTAATAATCCTGCGCGACGATCGTATAGATTCCTGTAACCGGCAGTGCGACGTAAGGAACCTGCGCGGCGTCGGCATCGTATGTGTCTACAAGACTCGTCCCGTCGGGTTTGTAGATATAGAAGCGTGGATAAACGTTCGTGCTTGTCCCGTTGCCAGTATCGGCCATCTTGACTGCAACCGAATTGCCCGCTTCACCGTAGAACGTGTAGCTGTCTATGTCTCCGATCGTCAGTGTCTGCGGAAAGAACGTGCCATTTGGCAAACCACCATGCTCATTGGCGCCAGTGGAAACCGCCAGATGAATCACGTAGGGACCGGTGGCAGTAGCGTAGTAGTCCTGGACCCTTGCTTCATACACACCGGTCGTTGGCAACTGACTATTCGTCAATTGGGCAATCGGATTACCGTAGGTACTGACCAACAGCGAACCGTCAGGCTTGTAGACGTCGACTCTGGGGTAGATATTTGCGGCGCCCGCAGCGGCAGTGTCGGCTACCTTGAGTGTCAATCGTTCACCGCTATTTGCGGAGAACGTGTACCTACCGATTGCTCCGGCGGCCGAAATATTCCCCGTCAGGCTGCCGCCATTCGGCAAGGTTTGTTGTGCCATGGCACTCGTCGATATCAACAGGCCCGCAAACAACAAGGTTCGAATCGTGTACATGAAGATCCCTCTGACTGGACACCAAGGAAGGTCTATCCGTGAATAGACGTGTCGTCAAACTTCGAAGTTTGGATCGGCAACAAGGGAGTAATGCGTCATTCTTTTAATCTCCCCACTGCTCCATCGAATCTACCTAATCAGTTTCGGGACATCAAATATTGTTTCCAATCGATAATTGGCCGAAATAACCGCAACACCCCGATCAGAACCAACTTGCGGGATGGCGCCACGTTTGTCGGTGCGCAGCACTGCACGAGCCTTGCGCTGGCATGAGACGCTTCAGATTTTCTGGCGCTGCGGTTCGCTTGCCGCGGGAACATCAGTGACCATTGAAGACAACGACGTCGATGATTGCCAAATCAACCTGGTTGTGTCGGTCCTGGTTGTGTAGGTCCTGGTTGTGTCGGACCTGGTTGCGTGGGCCCGGGTCCGGGGATCGGCGTTGGATTCGCAGGTCCGGGAGGACGATCGCCGGGCGACGGCGTCGACGAATCCGGTAGCAAGAGCGATGGATCGGCATTGCCCGCCAGCAACGCGGCGTTGATCAACGATGCTGTCATGGTCTGCGCGGATTCGAGCCAAAGTGGTCGAGCGCCCTGCTGCCATTGCAGGCGCTGCTCTTCAGTCAGCTCTCGCAGGGTGCTGCCGCTCGCGACCAATTGCTGCGCTGACGATTGTTCCGCGTTCGCGACCCTCTCCCAGTCTGCAACGCGAACCTCTTCGACGGCTTCAGCAAGTACCGAACGAACGTCCGGCGCCAAGGTCTGCAGAAACCGCTTTGACACGAGCAGCAGCCGCACGGGACCGAGATGGTTGGTCCGTGTCACGCCGTCGAGACTCTGCACGAACGATGCGGTTCCGAGGTCGGTCAGTGGCAACGACACGCCATTGACAACGCCATTCGGAAGTCCAGCAGTGAGATCCGAAATCGGTAACTCGACTGCAGACGCTCCGTAGAGCTGAAACGTTCGATCCACCTCCGCCGACTTGGGCGATGCCACCCTGATCTTCAGCCCGCTGAGATCCTGTGGAACCAAGAGTGGTTTGGTTGCTGCCAGTTGAGTCATCGGCTCCCTGAAGAAGGCCAGAGGCGAAGCAACGCCGTCCGTCGATCCTTGAAAGAACATCGAACTGGCGACACTGGAGCTCAGAAACGCATTCAAGCCATTGCCATCTCGAAACAGGAAGGGCAGATCGAACAACCTGAGTCGCACCTTGTCCGCAAGCGCCACCGAATGCAGAGGGGCTGCAAATTCGATGCCGTCCGGTTCGTCAAGGCGCTGCAATACGCGGTCCGCTGCAAAGTCCGCCGATTCGATCACTTGCATGCAATAGCGGCCATCCAATCGAGCGTTCACGAGGCTCGCGAGTTGTTGGGCGGAACTTGCAACGAGCTGCTGAAGACTCTCGACGCCGAACTGCATTACCTGTTCGTTCGATTCGCAGCTTCCCGTTGCAGCAGGCACCGGCGAGGCAGCAGGCGCCCCCGAATCTGACGCTACGCTGCCCCCGTCACCTCCTCCCCCACACCCCGCGATGCTTACTGCGATTGTCATGACGAGGAAAAGCCGCGATATCGTTTCCCGACCGTATTGTTTGTAGCCCACAAGAAGCTCCTTCGTGTTTTTCGTCGTTGTATTCGGAAGAAAGTTGCCTGACTCGACACGGTCTATGTCACTTGGTCGCACGCAGCGCGCATGACGAACAGGATTGGAGTCTGCGTTCAAGGTGGCGGGTGCGGATGATCGGACGCTTCGGCAATCGATCGGCCATTCGACCTGGGAGGCTCTCGATGCGATCGTCATCATCACTGACTCGGCCCGCCCGGCACGGGCTCGGACGGCGATGTCATACCAGGACCCGTGCTCGGTACTGGCGGAATCGACGGGGGCGGAGAACCCGGTCCAGCTCCCGGAGGCGTCGGGCCGCTGGGTGAAGGTTGCGACGGATTCGAAGGCGAAGCGCCTGGACCCGAGGGTGACGGTTGTGTCGGTGACGGTTGTGTCGGTGATGGCTGTGTTGGTGATGGCAACTGCGGTGAGGTCTCCGGCTCCGGCGGTGGGCTCTCCGGCTCCGGCGGTGGGCTCTCCGGCTCCGGCGGTGGGCTC
>JBGSTN010000928.1:0-2145 GCA_041736455.1 Burkholderiaceae bacterium
CAGGGAGCCAGGCTCGCCGGCGACTCGTCGTCACCGATCCGATACGCGAGGTGCGATTGCACCGCGTATCGCAGACGGTCGTGGATCGGCCGGTCCATTTGCAGGACCAGGCCGTTGGTGACGCTGACCCGACCCGGTCCGAGCAATTCGTGATGACCCGGCACGTCGAGCACGGGCAGCCAGGGTTGTCCGCTGCCTTCCAGCGTCACGACATAGTGGATCGGCGCATCGTCCTTGTCGACGGTGACGACTTGAGGTTGCGTCAACCTTCCGTCGCCGTGGGCACGCCAGGTCAGGCCGTCGAACTGGCCGAATACCGGTCCGCGCCAGTACAGCATTCTGTTCGGTGGCGCGGCGTCGGAGAATCGTGCGCGCAGTGCAATCGCCGACGACTTGGACAACGATGAAACCGCGCCCGGGGACATCGAATCCGACAGTCCCGTACTGGCGCCACTGCCTTCGCCCTGCATTCCCCACAGCGGCGTTGCCAGTCGCGGAAACAGGACGAACATCGCGATGGCGATCGGAAGCGCCTGCAGCACGATGATCGTCGCCTGCCGGAAACGCTGCGGGATCGGGTATTCCTGCTGCCCGAACTGCATCGTGATCATCGTGGCGATCAACGCGATCACCGCCAGCATCACCAGCATCGCGCTGGCTGGCGACTGCGAATTGAAGAAGGACGTCAGCAGCAGGAAGAAGCACAGGAAAGTTGCGACGAACAGGTCGCGTCTGGCTTTCATCTCGAGCAGTTTGAGTCCCAGGAACAGGGTCAGCATCGCCACACCCTGCTCGCGGCCGACGAACGACTGATACTGGGCAAAGACGGCCGCGAGGCAGGCCACTGCGCCCACCGTGCGCAACCATGCCGCAGGCAACTCGCGACCACTGAAGATCAGCAGCAATCGCCAGCCGTACATCGCGCCGAACGCGAGGGGAACCCAGAATGGCAACCAGGCGATATGCGGCAGAACCGCCAGGCCGATCGTCGCCATCAGGAACAGCGTGTCGCGCCGTTCGCGTTCCCATTCGCTGCCCATGCTGCCGGTCAATGCACGCATCGACCAGCGTGGACCGAACAAACGGGAAAGCCCCGATGCACTCATGACAGCGGCGGGGCAGTCCCGACGGCCCCGGGGCGAATCCCGAAGAGCGCCAGTGCCTTCAGGCAATCGGCTTGATGCGTCGGCCCATGATCAGCGGCCAGCGAATGGCCGGGCAGCAACAGCGCATAGCGCGCGCCTGCATTCTCGGCGTCGAGGATCCATCTCGTCAGCCGTGACAGTCGATCTTCCAACGGAAGGTGCGGCGGAAGCTGGTCGAAATCGAGTACCAGTTCTCCACTGCCGCCGCCCTCGAACTGCTTGGTCAGCATCTCGTCGGTCCCCGTGCGCGCGATCGCGCTCCACGCGATGCGTCGCGGCGAGTCGCCAGGCATGAAAGGTCTGATCGTCGCCAGGTCTTCGTCGCGGCTGCCCACGCCCTGGTTGTCGCCATGCGCGCTTCGCGAGGCGGGCAGCGGAAACGCAGGCTGTTCGGGTTCGGGATAGACCAGCAGCCTCTGCGCAGGTTGCCAGTGGGTCCACACGCGCCAGATGCCCAGTGGGTATCGAGTCGACAAAGTCAGGCGCGGTACCTGGAGCCAGCCACGCTGCTGCGTTGCCAGTGCGATGTGCACGATCTGTTCGGTGCGAGCCGCGATGTCGAATGTCGCGTCGTGCTTCATCGCTGGGGCGTGCACCCACAGTGCGAAGCGGGCGAGCCGGCTCGGATTGAGGACGAGAAAGCTCACCTCCGCCGCGCGACCCGCGAACACGGGATCGGCGCGTCCGGCGCGCAGGGTCAGCGCCGACATGTTGCGCACCGTATGCATCATGCCGACGATCGCAATCCCGAAGATGAGAAAACTCAATCCATAGCCCAGCGCGAGCCCGTAATTGATCGAGCAGATGAGCATGGCAAGCAGCACCATCGCGAACAGGGCGCCGGCACGCGATGGCAGCACATAGACATTGCTGCGCGTGAGCAGATGATCGCCGACGACCGGCCCGCGTCCGGGGATGAAGCGGTTCACCCAGCGTTCGACCCGTGATGACGAGGCTTCGTGCGTACTGCGCATCGAGCTGCCCGACGGGCGTCGCGTCC
>JBGSTN010000976.1:0-4513 GCA_041736455.1 Burkholderiaceae bacterium
CCGCAACCGGTGCGACCGGCCAGCGTACGTCGCCGCTCGCGCAGCCGCCATTCGCAGGCAGCCGCGACATGCATCCGCAGTTCGATACCCTCGGCGACGATGACCGGCTCGACGCCGTACAACTCGGACGCGTCTTCCAGCAGGCCTTCGGTCAACGCGAAACCGAGCGCGAAATCCTCGAGATCGGCCGGCGTGGCCAGCATCACGGCCTGCGTGATGCCATTGAACACGAAAGCGACAGGCACCTCCTCGGCAAGCCAGTCGGCATGGGCATGGCGGACGCCGTCACGGCGCGCGACGACATCGACCCGGCAGACGCCGTCGGGTGTCAGGTCGGCGTCGTGCGGATTCACTTGACCGTGGCCGCCGTATCGCGAGCCTGCGCAAGCAGATCGAGTTGCTGACGATTGAAATCGACGTAATCTCGTTGCCACTCGGAAGGCTGCATGACTTTCGCCACCTGCACCGCAGTTACCTTGTACTCGGGGCAATTGGTCGCCCAGTCCGAACTGTCCGTCGTGATGACGTTGGCGCCGGACTCGGGGAAATGGAAAGTCGTATACACGACGCCCGGCTGCATCCGTTGACTGATCTCGGCGCGCAGCACCGTCTGACCGGCACGGCTGGAGATGCCGACCCAGTCGCGATCCTCGATACCGCGTTCCTGCGCGTCGTGCGGATGGATCTCGAGGCGGTCTTCGTCATGCCACTGGTTGTTGGCCGTGCGGCGAGTCTGCGCGCCGACGTTGTACTGCGACAGCACCCGGCCGGTAGTCAGCAGCAGCGGATACATGCGCGTGACCTTCTCCTGCGAGGCCACGTATTGCGTATTGAAGAAGCGCCCCTTGCCGCGGACGAAGCGGTGTACATGCATGATCGCGGTGCCGGCGTCTTCCGTGTCTTCGTTGCAGGGCCACTGCACGTCGCCCAGTCGATCGATCTTCTCGTAGCTCACGCCCGCAAAACTCGGTGTCAATGCCGCGATCTCGGCCATGATCTGTTCGGGATGGTCGTAATGCATCGGGTAACCCAGCGCATTGGACAACTTCATCGAGATCTCCCAGTCGCCGAATCCGGCGAGTGGCGGCATCACCTGGCGGACGCGCGAGATGCGCCGCTCGGCGTTCGTGAACGTGCCATCCTTCTCCAGGAAACTGCTGCCGGGCAACAGCACGTGGGCGTATTTGGCCGTCTCGTTCAGGAAGATGTCCTGCACGACGATGCATTCCATCGCCGACAGCGCCGCGGCCACGTGCTGGGTGTCGGGGTCCGACTGCACGATGTCTTCACCCTGGCAGTAGAGGCCCTTGAACGTGCCCGCCAGCGCCGCCTCGAACATGTTCGGAATGCGCAGCCCTGGCTCCGGGCTGATCTCCACGCCCCAGGCGGCCTCGAACTGGCTTCGCGCGGTCGTGTCGGAGATATGACGGTAGCCGGGCAACTCGTGCGGAAAGCTGCCCATGTCGCAGCTGCCCTGCACGTTGTTCTGGCCGCGCAACGGGTTCACGCCGACCCCTTCGCGACCGACCATGCCACAGGCCATCGCCAGGTTGGCGATGCCGATCACCATCGTCGAGCCCTGCGCGTGTTCGGTGACACCCAGGCCGTAGTAGATCGCCGAATTGGGACCCTTGGCATACAGGCGCGCGGCGGCGCGGACGTCGTCCGCCGGCACCCCGGTGGCCTCGGCCAGCGCTTCCGGTGAATTCTCGGCACGGGCCACGAACTCGCGCCAGTCCGCGTAGCTCTTCGTGTCGCAGCGTTCGGCGACATAGGCCTCGTTCACCAATCCTTCCATGACCACGACGTGAGCCATCGCGGTGATGATCGCCACATTGGTGCCCGGCCGCAGGGCAAGATGGTGGATCGCCTTCACGTGCGGCGCACTGACGAGTTCGATGCGCCGCGGATCGATCACCACCAGTTTCGCGCCCTGCCGCAGCCGGCGCTTCATGCGCGACGCGAATACCGGGTGCGCATCGGTCGGGTTGGCTCCGATGACGATGATCACGTCGGACTGCTCGACGCTCTTGAACGTCTGCGTACCGGCCGATGTGCCGAACGTCTGGCCCATGCCATAGCCGGTGGGCGAGTGACAGACGCGTGCGCAGGTATCGACATTGTTCGTGCCGAAGGCGGCCCGGACCAGTTTCTGGACCAGGTAGACCTCTTCGTTCGTGCAGCGGCTGGAGGTGATGCCGCCGATCGAATCCTTGCCGTGCTCGGCCTGCAGCTGCTTGAACCGGCTCGCCGCGTAGCCGATCGCCTCGTCCCAGGAAACTTCGCGCCACGGATCGGTGATGGTCGCGCGGATCATCGGTTTGGTGATGCGGTCCTTGTGCGTCGCATAACCCCAGGCGAAGCGGCCTTTCACGCAGGAATGGCCTTCGTTGGCCTTGCCCGCTTTCCAGGGCACCATGCGCACGACGGTATTGCCTTTCATCTCGGCCTTGAAGCCGCAGCCCACACCGCAATAGGCGCAGGTCGTGATGACGCTGTGCTCGGGCTGGCCGAGCTCGATGATGCTTTTTTCCTGCAGCGTCGCCGTCGGGCAGGCCTCGACGCAGGCGCCACAACTGACGCAGTCGCTCGCCATGAAGGGCTGGTCCTGACCGGCCGACACGCGGCTGTCGAAACCACGGCCGGAGATCGTCAGCGCGAACGTACCCTGCGTTTCCTCGCAGGCCCGCACGCAGCGGTTGCAGACGATGCATTTGCTAGGATCGTAGGTGAAGTACGGGTTCGACTCGTCCTTCGCCTCGGTCGTATGGTGCGCGCCGGCCGCCGCGCCGACACCGTAGCGCACGTTGCGCAGTCCCGTGACGCCGGCCATGTCCTGCAGCTCGCAGTTGCCGTTGGCGCTGCAGGTCAGGCAGTCGAGCGGGTGGTCGCTGATGTACAACTCCATCACGCCCTTGCGCAGGTCCTGCAGCTTGGGTGATTGCGTGCGCACGACCATGTCGTTTTCGGCCGGTGTCGTGCAGGACGCCGGGTAACCCTTGCGGCCGTCGATCTCGACCAGACAAAGGCGGCACGAGCCGAAGGGCTCGAGGCTGTCGGTCGCGCAGAGTTTGGGAATCCGGATACCGGCGTCGACAGCCGCCCGCATCAGCGAGGTGCCCTTGGGTACGCTCACCGGATAGCCGTCGATGGTCAGCGTCACGGTTTCGTCGGACACGCGCGGCGGCGTGCCGTAGTCGATATCGAGCTTGAGGTGTTGCAACATGGTCGTGGTCCTCAGGCGGCGTGCCGAGCAGGCGTTTCGATGCCGAAGTCGGCGGGATAGTTGTCGAGTGCCGACAACACCGGGAAGGGTGTCATGGAGCCCATCGCGCACAGTCTGCCGTTCACCATCGTGTCGCAGAGGTCCCGCAAGAGGTGGACCTGTTGCGAGCGGTTCTGGTTCGCGGTGATCCGGTCGATCATTTCGACACCGCGCGTGGAGCCGATCCGGCACGGCGTGCACTTGCCGCAGCTTTCCAGAGCGCAGAACTCCATCGCGAAGCGGGCCAGCTTCGCCATGTCGGCCGTGTCGTCGTGCACGACGATGCCGCCATGACCGACGACGGCGCCGATCGCCGCATAGGCTTCGTAGTCGAGTGGAACGTCCCACTGCGACTCCGGCACGTAGGCACCCAGCGGTCCGCCGACCTGAACCGCCTTGATCGGACGGCCACTGCGGCTGCCCCCGCCGAAGTCGTTCAGGATCTCACGCAGCGTGAGGCCGAAGGCCTTCTCGACCAGACCGCCGAAGCGGATATTGCCGGCCAGCTGGAAGGGCAGCGTACCGCGCGAACGGCCCATGCCGTAGTTCTGGTAGAACTCTGCTCCCCGCGCGAAGATGACCGGGATGCTGGCCAGCGTGATCGCGTTGTTGATCAGCGTCGGCTGTCCGAACAGGCCTTCGAGCGCCGGCAACGGGGGCTTGGCGCGGACGATGCCCCGCTTGCCCTCGATGCTCTCGAGCATTGCCGTTTCTTCGCCGCATACATACGCACCCGCCGCCTTGCGCACCTCGAGATGAAACGTGCGACCGCTGCCGAAGATGTCTTCGCCGAGGTAGCCTGCCGCGGTCGCACGAGCAATCGCCTCGTTCATCATCACGATGGAATCGGGGTATTCGGATCGGATGTAGAGATACCCCTGCCGGGCGCCGACGCCCAGACCGGCGATCGTCATGCCCTCGATCAGCATGTAGGGATCGCCCTCCATCACCATCCGGTCGGAGAACGTGCCCGAGTCGCCTTCGTCGGCATTGCAGACCACGTATTTCCGGTTCGCCTTCGCCAGCGACACCGTGCGCCATTTGATGCCGGCCGGAAAAGCCGCGCCACCGCGGCCGCGCAGACCCGAATCGAGCACCTGCTGCACGATGGCCGCGTCGTCGAGTTCGACCGCACGGTGCAGTCCCTGCCATCCTTCGTGCGCGGCATAGTCACTCAGCGACAGCGGGTCCGTGATGCCCACGCGGGCGAATGTCAGACGCTCCTGGCGGGCGAGGAACGGGATCTGG
>JBGSTN010000992.1:0-7279 GCA_041736455.1 Burkholderiaceae bacterium
GCGCAACCGGCCGGCGACGGGTGGATCTGCGGGCGCAGCGGTCGATACCGAATACGTGCTGGCCTCCAACGGCAACCTGGTGGTCTCGCCGAACGCGGGGACCGGCGGTGGCTCGCCCGTCAAGCCGGCCGCACGAAACGCTTTCTCGCAACTCTATCGTTTCGGTGAGGCACCGGTCGTTGCGCTGCGTCGCGATGGCAAGGGATTGCTCGTGTTCCCGAGCGCCGCCGACGGCACGGCAGGGTTTGAAGTGGTCCCGCCTTTTGGCGGTCACTTCGTCGAGATGTTCGACCCGGGCTATCCTGCATTCCGTATGTCGGACGGCACGATGCGTCGCCTGGACGGAAGTTCGCTGGCTCCGAACGTTGCGCCGGCCGGTCTCTTGAACTACGCGTGCCGTAGCGAGTTCGAGTGTGCCTTGGCAAGCCCGACCGACCCGGCCCTCGGTGCAGCCTCTGGTCAGGTGTGCTACGGCTTGGGGCTTGCGGGGACGACGCGTCAGTTCCGAAACGGCGCGTGGGATGGTCGTGACATCGCAGCGGCGCCGCTGCGCCAGATCAGCAGCAACGGTGCCCTGGTGGTCGGCCTCACCGTGGATGGCGTGCTCCTTCGCCTGGATGCGGACCACACCGCGCGTTATCGAACGGCGACCGGCACTGTGCCGTCCGGGCCGATCGCGGGGGCAACGCTCGAACTGGTCACACCGGGCGCCGCTCCCGTGCAGTTGCAGTCAGAACGGATCTGCTGGTTGCGCACACCCTTCGCGATTGCCTGCGACGGTGCCGCGCTGCGCATCGATTACGCCGAGTACACCGGCGCCAATGGCGAGCCCGTCGCAGCCGGGCCCGTCACCGGCCTATCGAAACTGCCGATTCCCACCGAAGTCTGGCGCACACCTGCCAATCGCCGCTTCGGTTCCACACTCGACAGCGATCGCGACGCGATCTTCATCGCCGTCAATGGCAAGGTCTACGATTTCGACGGCAACACCCTGGACCTGCCGACCGACGGGACGCCGATCGACCGTGTCGACCAGGTGCCGTTGGCGCCGATTGTGTTGCCGATTACCGGCGACAAAGTGCTGAGCTGGGCTGAGGTTCAAGCCCCGGTGACGATCGCCGGCACCGCGCAGTCGGGCAACCAAATCGAAGTCACACTCGGTGGGATCAGCCGGCAGACTGTCGCCGATGCCAGCGGCCGATGGGCGGTGTCATTTCCGCCTGCCGAGTTGCCGACCAACAACCTTGGCGGAGTCCCCGTCATTGCGATCGCCACCAATGCGATTGGGCCGAGCCAGCCGGTGTGGATCATGATGCAGGCTTGGATCAGCCCGCCGCCGGCACCGTACCTCGCGCCGGTCACCGGGGACAACATCGTTACCAATGCCGAGGCCACGGCAGGTGTCTCTATCATTGGCACCGCATGGCCGGGCGCCACCGTGGCGGTCAATTGGCAAGGCGTCACGAAGTGGACCACCGCGATGACGAACTTCTCCTGGGCTGTCGCGTATCGGTCCGCGGAGGTTCCAACGTCCGGCAGCACCACGGTGAGCGCCATTGCCAGCTACTCGGGCGGCGCGAGCGAGCCGGCCACGATCACCGTTCAGATCCAGGGTCCTTTGCCGTAGGTGCCCGCGATGCCGACGATCAACCCGGTGGCCGATGACAGCGCGGTTGCGGTCGCCATAGCCACCGATGAGTGAACTTCAGTGTTGAAGAACGCCAAGCTTCACCAGACCGCTGGCGAACGGCGAGGCGGATACGAAACTTCCAGTCGCTCGAACCTGCCAAGGGCCGAATGTAAAACAGCGCCTTGACTCAATTGCCCGCAGCGGGTGGGCCCTTGGCTCGTTCCTCCTCGAGTTCGCGGCGTTGCTCATTCAGCCTGTTGATCTCCTCGCTACGCCAGCGGGCAAA
The DNA here is from genome assembly GCA_041736455.1 of Burkholderiaceae bacterium. Classification (GTDB taxonomy): domain Bacteria; phylum Pseudomonadota; class Gammaproteobacteria; order Burkholderiales; family Burkholderiaceae_E; genus JAUIAI01. The sequence continues at coordinate 1,917 of JBGSTN010000992.1, forward strand.
GTCGACCGGGTCCTCGGGTGGCGCTTCGGGGTGTGCATCGTCGTTGGTCGAACCCCGTTGATACGCTGCGAGTCCGGCACGTACGGCTGCCGACACTCGGCCAAATGCGCTGGAAAACGTCTCCGGTCGGCTGAAGTCAAGACCGAGGCGACTGCCCCAGATGATGTAAGCAATCATCAGCAAGCCCAACGGCCAAGCCAGCAGAAACAGTACAACCACCAGAGCGATGTTGACGCCAGTCCAGGACGGGGTCAGCTGGGAGCGAATGTCGTTCATGTCGAAACTCATATGTGCATCCTCCTTGGGTTCTGCGATCTCCGCTCGGATAGTGAGGGGAGGTCGGTCAAGACGGCGGTCGATTCCTTCTCCGTCAACTTTCAGGATGAGAACGTCACGCCCATCGATGTGAGGCGGACGTCAGCAACATCAGCAATCGTGCAGCAGCGACCAGTTTACGCTGTCGGCGCCATTCAATCGCAGCGACGACGACCGCTCTTTTTCAGCACGCCGAGCCCACCGGGATCGATCGATCAAGCGGCCGTTGTGCCGGACCGAAATCGCGGATGGATGGTGGCCCCGGTGGCAGAACGATCTGCTGCTCCAGGCTGGGGCGTCCCGCCAGGTGGCGGACATCGTTTCCATGAATCGTGGTATACGACGGCTGCCGATCAGGACGATACCGGGCCATTCTGCCGAGCACTGGGGAGTCGAACTTTTGCAACTGACTGTCCGCAAAGGGAATGCGCCGGGACTCGCGCTTCTCCGACTAGGCGGCTTTCGGATATACGGAACGGAGCCTTATGCAGTGAAGCTGGAAGGCGGATACATCACGAAGATGCGCATGTGGTGTGACCTCAACGATTTGAGATGGGGGATACGGCAATGAAGGCAGCGAGTCCCGATGTCGACGCGTTCGTCAGCGGTGCGGGGAAATGGCAACGCGAGATCGTCAAGCTGCGATCCATCCTGCTCGATTGCGGGCTCGAGGAACGCTTGAAGTGGGGAAAGCCCTGCTACATGGTCGAGGGCAAGAACCTTGCCATTATCCAGCCCTTCAAGGAGCACTGTTCGCTGATGTTCTTCAAGGGTGTACTGATTCAGGACGCGCACGGGCTGCTGCGCCGCCAGGGAGACAACACGCAGTCGGCCCTGAGGCTGGAGTTCACCAGCGAAGCTCAGATCAAGAAGGCCGTGGTGCGGTCGTACGTGTTGCAAGCCGTCGCGGTCGAGAAGGCCGGGCTCGTCGTCGCATTCGCGGCAAAGCACGAGCTGGAGCTTCCGGCAGAACTGACGAAGTTCCTGGATCGTGATCGCGACCTTCACAAGGCGTTTGACGCTTTGTCGCCCGGGCGCCGCCGGGCCTATGTCCTCCACTTCAACGGCGCGAAACAATTGTCGACCAGGATGGCGAGAATCGAAAAGTGCATTCCCAAGATACTCGCCGGCAAGGGCATGAATGATCAGTAGTTTGGTGAATCTTTCCGGGAAGCGCCACCAACTGTCGCGAGGAAATGCCGGTACTGACGTTCGATCTGCCGGTGCCACGGGTTCCTTTGCAGCGCCTATACGCGATGTGCCCTGTCGCGAGGCGTCCACGACCGAAGCGAGTCAAACGCAGGAAGAATTTGCTGTGCCAACCCTGCAACAGCAACCAGCAAAAGAAGCGCTCCGAATTTCGGCCCTGCCGACGCGCGAATCTGCCGCCCGGGTCGCCCGCGGAGCGGCGAGTCCGGAAACGCACGAAGCGATCGAATCCACGGCGCACGACACCGCCGGTACAACGTGCTGCAATTGCGATGAAGGGTGCATTCGCCACTGTGTCGGGTCCGGCACGAGCATTGCGCTCCCGGCGCGGTCTCCCATCGTGCCATCGCAGCCGGCATCGATCTGGGTGCCGGGCCTGACCGTGCTGGCATTGTCGAACGCGCTCGAGCCCGAGACACCACCTCCCATTCATTGATGTGACATTGGAAGCCTCGGTTGTCCGATCGGCATTCACTGTCCGGTCTGGCGGCCCTGCAGCGCTTGGCGCTGTCTCACCTCAATGGATCTCGACATGAACATGACGCACTACATGCAGCTTCTGGCTGACAATCAGCCGTGGAACCTGATTCTTTTCATGGCCATCCCGGTCATCCTGGCCGAAACCGTGGCCATCACCGAATTCTTCATTCTGTTCGACCGCCTGACCCAGGGCGTGCTGGTTCAAGTCAATCGACTGGCCAGCATTGCCGGTGGCGCTTATTTCGTCGGCGTGTTCGGCTACCTGATGATCACCGCCGTCCTGCCGCTGACCCAATCTGGACAGTGGCGCGGCCCGGCCGATGTCATTGCCGTGGGCTTCTACCTTGCCGGCGTGCTACCCCTCGTCGGCATGGCACTTCTGGACCTGCGCTGGCTTGGCGCTGGCTTCACTGACGCAAAGCGGATGAAATTGCACGCTATGTGCGTAGCCGGATTTCTGGTCGTTGCTCACATCGCGATGATCTTCGGCATGATGGATCCGACATTGCTGATGGACTCCGTCGAAGGAGCGGCCGTTCCGACGGATTACATGGAGCACAGGACGCACGGATCAGCCTGTGGTGTCCGAGTGAATCGTGCGCTCGGGCACCAATCACGACGATTGACCGCATCGCCGCCGCTCGGTGACGCTTGCACTTCGAACCCTAGCTAGCGAATGTCTTCCACCTTCACGTCGACGCGTTCCGCGTACATCGCAAGGGTGCGCTGCCAGGACGGGCGGGCCATGCACCGATTGCAGTAGTCCGTGACCTTAGGGAACGGATGCATCAGATCGGTCTTGCGGATGTCGCGCAGGACGCCGGCCATCATGATGTCGGCGACCGTGAAATCGGCGCAGGCGATCCACTCGCGGCCCTCGAGGCGACGCTCCAGGTCACCGAGCCAACGTTGCGCGAGCTTGCGTACCTCCGTGCGCAGCCTGGGCGCGGCCCTGTTGCTGTCGAATATCTCGATGAGGTCGATACACGCCGAGGTCGTTCCGACCGTACTGACCGCAGCGAAGCACCACTGAGCGACGGCGGTGCGACCCTGGGGGTCACCCGGAATCAACTTGCCCGCCTTCTCGGCCAGGTAGAGCACGATCGCCGCCGACTCGGCCACGACGAAGCCATCGTCGTCGATGACGGGCGCTTGGCGGAAGGGGCTGATCCGACTGAATGCGTCGCTGTCCAGTTCGCCGCCGGTGTGGTCCAGAGGGTGGACTCGATACGGCAGGCCCATCTCCTCCAGCGCCCACTGCACACGCATGTCTTTCGTCTCGCCGCGCCCCGCGGGAAAGATACGTCCGAAACCATAGAGAGTGATCATGACATTCTCCGCGAAAGGATGGAAAGAGTCTCAAGCGGGACCACCGCATTCAGTTCGCAAGACAGCTTCAATTCAACCACCGGACCGGGCAGGCCGAGCCAGCAGGGCAGGCGCAGTCTTGGCCAAGCCTTTTCGGATTCCCAACGCTCAGAACTGGTCTCGTTGCAAGCGAGAGGAGTCCGCCGATGGAAAGGTCCTCAATGCGGAAACCGCGCAACCATTTACCTTCAGCGATCCCTGCGTACAACGCGGAGCAACGGTCGCCTATGACGCTGACGCACACAAGAGAACACAGCGCGCCGTCCGGGTCTTCTTCGGCACGCTCGGTGCGAAGTAGCTCTGAGCGATGACTTCCGCGCTCTGCAAGCGGAGGCGTCGATTGCCAGAATCAAACGAATGACCGCTCGGCTCAATTTGGCGGCTCCCTCAGATCGTGGTCTGGACGATGACATCGGCGCCAGAAGCACCGAGGCTGGTGGCCTCCAGCATCTGATTGAAGCCACGCCTTGCGAACTGCCGACGACGATCTCTGGGAAAACTGATGGCGGATACGGATTCTTCGATGCGTTTGAGGCTGCACCACCATCGACGTTCGATTGGCCGTCTAGCGACAGCGGCAAACGTCGACAAGCACTGCAGACAGCGCGCCTTGACTCTACCGGCCGTGCCGTCACCGGCACGGTTTTTGCCGACGTCTCTGGACCGCCTGCATAAGGTATGCGGCTCAACCAAATTGGGAGATTTTATGATGTCATCAACAGCAGCCGGCGCGCAGCTGACCCTTCGTTCGGATCGCCTTCGCGCCTCGTCTCGCATTGCGGTTCTGGTGGCGGGGCTTTGCGTCGGGATGTCTGTCATGGCGCAAACCGACCGAGCGCCTGCAACGAGTCCGGGCATGGGCTCTGACCGGACCACCCCCGGTTCGACGGGATCTCCGCCGACCGATCCAACGGTGCCTGGTGCCGCGGGATCCCCCTCTGCCGCGGATCAAATGTCGCCGGGCGCCGCGCAATCCCGATCGGCCGGGGATCAGGCCGAACTGTCCAGTGACGACGAGGATTTCATGACGGCGGCAGCGCAAAGCAACAAGTTGGAATTGCAGACCAGCCAGCTTGCATTGGAGAAAGCTACCGACCCGCAGGTCAGGGAATTTGCTCAACGCATGATCGACGATCATGGTAAGGCAGGCCGGGAACTTGCGACACTCGCTACATCGAAGGGTGTCGAGTTGCCTGAGGGTCCGTCATTGATGCAGCAGGCGAAATTGAAGCTGCTCGAATTTGCGGACGGCGGTGATTTCGATCGACGCTACAGTGAAAGCATGAGTACTGCGCACAATGACACGATCGAGCTGTTCCAGACTGCGGTGAACGAAGCGACTGACCCTGATGTGAAGGCTTTTGCGGAGAAGACGCTGCCCACGCTGCGCGAGCATCTCGAGATGGCGAAGCGCTTGCCTGGTGTAGCGGAGAGTGCATCCAGCGCCTCGGTCACGACTCAGTGAGTCGCAACGCAGGCCGCCGACGAGACAGCCGTTTCGTCGGCGAATACTCCGGTTGGCGCGTGCGGCGTTAGTGCCGGATGTATACGGCCTTGCAGGTCGGGTTCGGCGCGTTGATCACGTCAGTGGCCGGATTCGTGCTGATCCGCGGATTACTGGGCATCGCGCCGGGCAACCCGCTGGTTTCGATCTCCGTCGCGGTCAACATCCTGGCTGGCATCGAGCAGTCGTCACGAACGACTCGACCGGTCCTTTCACTTCGACGCCCTCATGATGGTTTGCCGTGCCACTGCCGGCGTGCAGCAGCCCGCTTGTCGCTCAGGGATGCCGATCACTCGCGAGCAGGCCGCCTGCCTCTTGCGGTAGAAAACAACTCCGCACGAGCGGCGCGGGTGATCGCCAGCACACAGGGATGCGTGATGCGCCGCTCGGTGGTGATCGCGTAGAAGGCCTCCTGCACCGCCTCGATCGTCCCCACGCGCCGGACATGTACCCGCGCTTCGATTTCGTGAGCCAGCACGGCCGGACC
>JBGSTN010001012.1:0-5728 GCA_041736455.1 Burkholderiaceae bacterium
CGAACAGGTCGCCGATCAATCGGCCGTTGCGATCACTGCGCACGGCGTTGCACGAACCAGCGATCTGCACCGCGGGCGACGCGTCATCGAGCATGCCGACGGTCGTCACCTTGTGCGGCATCGTGATCAGAGCACCCTTGATGTTGACCAACCGGAAGAGCGCCGGCAGCAGGGCAGCGTAGTCCTCCGCGCGGCATCCCATCGGTACGACGACCGCGTCGACACCTGCCTTCGTGAAGTACGGGTTGTAGATCATCGGTGACTTGAAGGCTTCCGTCGGAAAGCCGATGTGCGCGATGAGGCTAGTGGAACCTGTGATCATGCGTGATTGCCAGTGCGGGTCTGCGGGCGTTGGTTGAAATCGATTGCTTAGCGGGTCGTTCTGAATATCTTCATGTCGGTCGACGGAAGCGCCGGTCAGGCGACCTGGTAGATCCTGACGACGACCGCCTGCCGTTCAGGCAGGAGCGACTTCAGCGTGCCGATGAATACACGCCGGTTCAGCCACGCGTGAGGCCCATCGGGTGCAATGAGCTGAACCTGCGACCATGCGTAGCGATCGGGCCCGTCGGGGTCGTCTATCGTCACGCGGTTGCGCACCGTGATGACATCGCCATCGTCGGTCATCATGTCATAGTGGGCGTCGAGCAGGCGGACCCCATCGCGGCGCCAGAGTTGACGGTCGCTTCCGCCGGCAAGCACGGTGCCGCGGATGCCCGGCCCCGCGAAGGTGCCGCCGAGGATCGGAATCAGGAACCGCTGTCCGATCGGCGATTCGCCGAGGGCTTGCCGGGGTCCGACATCGACAGAGGCCTCCCATGCCAGAATGAATGTCGGTTCGTTCATCTAATAACTCCATTGGCAGGGACCGTTCGTCTCATTGTCCGACGATCATCCCTTGTAGCCCAGCCAGCGGGGCAGGAAAAGCACCAGGTCAGGCGCCAGCGTGATGATGGCGAGCGCCAGCATCAGCACGATGATGAACGGCAGCAGGTCCTTGACGATGCGCCAGATCGGTTCGCCGGTGATACCGGCGACGATGAAGAGCAGCAACCCGTAGGGTGGGGTGATCAGACCGATCATCGCATTGACCACGATCATCACGCCGAAATGTATCGGGTCTATGCCCAGCGCCTGCACGGTCGGCATGAAGATCGGCACGATGATCAGAATGATCGCGCCCGATTCCAGGATGCAGCCCAGAGCCAGAAAGAGCAGATTGATTGCCAGGAGGAATCCGAGCGGCGACAGGTCGAGCGGCTGCATGAAAGCAGCGATCGAGGCTGGGACGTTCTCGCGCGTCACGACATAGTTGAAGGCGAGGGCGCCCGCGATCAGGATGCCCACCGAGGCCGTCGATCGGGCACTGTTCAGCAGCGTTGCATGGAACTGCCGCAGCGAGACCGAACGATAGAACACCACCGATACGATCAGCGCATAGAAGGCCGCGATCGCCGCTGCTTCGGTCGGCGTCATCACGCCACCGTAGATACCGCCCAGCAGAATCACCGGCATCAGCAGGGCCGGCGCGGCGCGCAGCGTGATGCGCGGCAATGCGCGCAGGGGTACCGAATCATCGACCGGAAATCCACGGCGCCGCGCAATGATCGCGTTCATCACCATCAGTGCGGTGCCCATCAGCAGCCCGGGGGCGACGCCACCGGCAAAGAGATAGCCTATCGACGTGTCGGAAACGAGTGCGTACAACACCATTGGAATCGATGGCGGAATGATCGGGCCGATGGTCGCCGATGCGGCCGTGATGGCCGCCGCGTAGCTCGGCGTGTACTGGCCGTTGCGCGTCATCAGGTTGATGATGATGCGTCCCAGGCCCACGGCGTCCGCAACTGCCGATCCGGACATGCCCGAGAAAATGAGGCTGGACACGATGTTGACATGGCCGAGACCGCCCCGCAGCCGGCCCACCAGTGCCTGGCAGAACACCAGCAACCGATCCGCGAGCGAACCGACATTCATCAGGTCGGCAGCCAGGATGAACAGCGGAATGGCCAGCAGGGTGTATCCGTTGAAGAGTCCCTGCAGAATCGTTTCCGCGGCGACGGACGTATCGAGACCTTTCAGCGAAAGGTAGACGATCGTGCCGCAGATCATCGAAATGCCGACCGACAGGCCGAATGCGACGAGCAAGGAGATCAGCACGATCGACGCGATGAACGGGTCAGCCACGATCGTCCTCTTTCGACTCGCGCGACCGGGCGACGTGCGGGTCGATCCCGCGCACGGCCTGCCAGACGATGAAGAGCGATCGCGCGATCACTGCCACGACGAACGGCACGTAGATCGCGAATACCAGATCGAATGGCACCAGCATGTATGACGTTCGTTCGACGGCCATGAATGTCACGAACTCGAACGTCTTGGGAAGCGACCAGGCGAGGATGCCCGCACAGGCCAGGTTGGCGACCACATCCATGCCCCGCTGCAGCGGCTGCGGGACGATGTTGTAAAGCAGGTCGAGACGGATGATGTCCGTGCCCCGCACGACGAAAGCGTACCCGAAGAGAATTCCCCAGAGCCAGGCGATCGTCACCCATTCCACCGTCCACCCGAGCGGCAGGTTCAATATGTAGCGAAAGACGATCTGAACCAGGAAGCTGAAGAACATCGACGCCAGGAGCAGCACGACGATGTCCTCGGCACGCCGGCGCAGCCAATGACCGATGCGCACCAGCGGCCAGGCCGGACCGGGCATCGTGTTCAGAGCCCGCTGATCTTTTCGAGCAACCCCTTCGGCCAGTCTTTCGAGAACCTGGATTGCCCGTAGGCGTCGAGCACGTGGTTCCGGAATGCCGGCCTGTCCGGTTCGTACACCGTCAACCCTTCCTTCTTGAAGAAGTCGATCAGTTCGGCTTCCTGGTCGAGCGTGATCTTGTCCAGCCTGGCTTCAAAATTGTTCGCGCATGCCTGCATCTTCGTCTGCTGCGATTGCGACAAGGAGTTCCACTTCTTCAGCGATATCGAGAACTGGTTGTTGGCGACCAGATGGCCGGTGAGGACGATCTGGTTGGTCACCTCGTAGAACTTCATCGACTTGTTCGCCGGCAACGGATTGTCCTGCGCGTCGATGGCGCCGGTCTGCAGCGCGGTATAGACCTCGGTGAACGCCAGTGGCGTCGGATTGGCGCCCATCGCCTGGCCGACGAATTGCCAGCCCTCGCCACCGGGCATCCGGAGCTTGATGCCGGCAAGGTCGGCGGGCTTCATGACCTTGCGCTCACCGCGCAGGTTGAGATGCCTCGTGCCGATGTAGGGGTTGGAAAGTATCTTGACCCGGGCTTTGTCTTCGACAGCTCGCGCGATGTCGGCCAGCACGCCCGATTGCCAGGCCTGGCGCATGTGCCGGTAGTCGCGAAACAGATAGGCCGTGCCGAGGATGCTGGTCTGCGGCACCTGGTTGAAGAAGTCGAAGATCGCCAGCGAGGCCATGTCGAGATTGCCGCGCTGCAGGGCGGTGAGTTCGGTGCCCTGCTTGAACAGGTTCGCCCCATGGAAAGGCTTGAAGTCGAACTCGCTGCCGAGACATTCGCCGAACGCGGATTTGAGGGTCTGGCTTCGGATATCGTTCTCGGGAACCGTATCCGAGTAGATGATCTCGATCCTGCCCTGGGCGCCTGCCGTGGCGAGCCCGACGCTCATCAGCACGGCGGCGATGCCGTTGGTCACACGTTGGCGGGTGCAAGGGTTTCGCATGGTCGTCTCCTGTCCGGGATTGTGAGCGCAGTATGGATGTGTGGTCCGGGCCGGTCAACCGATTGTACTGTCTGGTTAATTGCCCGTGATAAGGTTCGTGTTGCCGGACGTCCTCGTCGGGCAGAAGCATGGAGACCCTCGCGCATGATGAATCCGGAACTGGCCCCATTTCTGAAGGACTGGTCTGCCCGTTGGGCGGCATTGAGCCAGTCCGCCTCGCCTGCCGAACGGCGAGCCCATTTCGAAGTGATCGCCCGCGCGATGCGGATGCCGTCGCCGCCGGATGTCGACACGAATGTCGAACGTTGGATCCCTTCCTCCGAAGGTCCTGTGCGCGTGCGCCTGTTCCGATATCGAGACGAATGCGATCAGCCGGCCATCATCTACATGCATGGCGGTGCATGGATGCAAGGCAGCCCGGAGACGCATTGGGACATCACCTCGCGAATCGCTTCCGCGAATCGTCAGACCGTGATCAGCGTCGATTACGCGAAGGCACCGGAGCACCCGTTCCCGGCGGCGGTCAACCAATGCGCAGCGGTCGTCGCGTGGGTGTTCGACAATGCCCGGGCACTGCGCCTGGACAGGCGCCGGATCGGCGTCGGCGGTGACAGCGCGGGTGCGAACCTCGCCGCGGCGATGACGCTCGAGTTCCGGACTTCGTCGAAGCGTCTGCACGCTCAGCTGTTGATCTACCCGGCGGTCGAGTTCTCGCAGTTGCGCCCTTCGTTCGCGGAAAACGCCGAGGGGCCGATCATTCGGGTGGCCGACATGCCGCGCGTCAATGCGATGTATTGTCCGAATCCCGACGATCGAACGAATCCTCTTGCTGCTCCACTGCTGGCAGCTAGTCATGCCGGCGTGCCGCCTGCTTACATTGCCGTCGCCCAGTACGATCCGCTGCGCGACGACGGACTTGCGTATGCTCATGCCCTCGAGAGTGCGGGAGTGCCGGTGACGGTCGATCGCGGCGCCGGTCTCATCCATGGGTACCTGCGTGCGATGCCTTATTGTGCCGATTGCCGCGAACGTCTTGCTGCGATGGCCGGATGGTTGCGGGCCCGGAACGAGGTTGCCTGAGTGACTCCGCGGCGCAAGGCGCCAACGCCGAGTCCTCCTGCCCTTGCACGTGTCGCCGGAGAAGCGGACCGCGCCGATATCCGTCGGCCGAGGTGGCGACAGGATCCGCAGGCCGTACGCAGCGACATCCTGCGGGTGGCCACGTCCGAATTCGCCGCCCACGGGCTTGCAGGCGGGCGCATCGACGAGATCGCCGCGAAGACGAAAACCTCCAAGCGGATGATCTTCTATTATTTTGGCGACAAGGCAGGCCTCTACCGGGAAGTGCTTGAGGCAGCGTACCGCCGCGTCCGAATCGATGAAGAGGCGCTGGATCTCGACGCGCTCGAGCCGGTTGCGGCACTGCGCCGGCTGATCGCATTCACCTTCGACCACCATGCCGCGCATCCCGAGTTCATCCGGCTGGTCACGATCGAGAACATTCACGAGGCGCGGTATCTGGCGCATTCGCGGGTGATCCGCGAGGTCAACGTGTCCGCGATCGCCAAGATCAGGAAGATCCTGCGCCGGGGTCGCGCGGCAGGTGTCTTCCGGCCAGGCGTGACGCCCCTTCAGCTTCATTGGCAGATCAGCGCACTGTGCTTCTTCAACGTGTCCAACCGAGCCACGTTCGCGGCCGCCTTCGGCGGCTCGCTCTACAGTGCCCGCGGTCAGACCGGCCTGCGTGCGTCCGTCATCGCCACCGTGATGCGTTTCGTTTTGCAGCCCGCCAGCATCGTCCGCGCCCGCTGATTCTCCACGGCCGCTGAATCTCCGCGACCGCGCCGGTCAACCCCTGATCGAGTGTGTGCGCCCTCGCGTCCGGTACGATTCGTGCGAAATTGGATCCCTGTCGAGGCATCGGAGACAAACTCGATGAAGAATCTGCTGACCCTGGGTCAGATGCTCAGCGCACACGCCCGCCTTGCACCGGCGCGGCCGGGCGCCCGCGACCTGG
>JBGSTN010001020.1:0-7796 GCA_041736455.1 Burkholderiaceae bacterium
GCCGACCACAGCCGCGCCGCGGGCACTTCGGCACTGAGGCCGTCGTCGCTACGTCGGACGATGGCAGGCGCGAAGGCCTGCACAACGCCATAGCCGATGGTCCAGAGCGCGACGAACCCGCTGACCATCGTGAAAGTCCAGCCCGACGCATACAGGAACACCGGCACGCCGACCACGAACCACACGTCCCGCGCGCCGAACAGCGCCACGCGCGCCGTGGCCAGCAGATTGATCCCGCGATTCTTGGCAAACAGTTCCTTGGCCGACTTCGACGCCTTGCTCTTGCCCATCAACGGTGGCACGAAGCTCACGACGCCGATGAACACGATCGCGAGCAGCCCCGCCATGATCCACAGTGCTGCCTGGAAACCCACTGCCTGCAGCAGCACCCCGCCCAGGAAGAAGCCCACGCCCTTCATCGCATTCTTGCTGCCGGTGAAGAACGCCACCCACTTGAACAATTGACCCGATGCGTCGCCCGCCGTGGCCTTGATCGCCGACTTGCTCGCGGTCTTGGTCAGGTCCTTGGCCACACCGCAGATCCCCTGCGCGCCGACCACCCATGCGACCGACAGTGCGACGGACCATGTCGGCGACAGCGCCGACATCAGCAGAAAACCGGTGATCTCGGTGAACAGGCCTACCGACAGCATGCGCTTGATGCCGTAGTGCGTGGCGAGCCAGCCACCGACCAGATTGGCGACGACGCCCATCGCCTCGTAAAGCAGAAACAGGAACGCCAGCGTGAAAGGCGAATAGCCGAGTCGGTAGAAGTGCAGCAGCACGAGCATGCGCAGCGCCCCGTCGCTGAGCGTGAAGCCCCAGTAGGCTGCGGTGACGATCGCGTAGTTGCGGGTGCCGGCGTTCATTGTTCGGCAACCTCGCTCAGATGCCTTGCTGCTGCATGTGGCAGGCCAGGTCGACCATCCGGCACGCATAACCCAGTTCGTTGTCGTACCACGCGTAGACCTTCAACAGCGTGCCGTCGGTTACCAGCGTCGAGGGTGCGTCGACGATGCTGCTTCGCGTGTCGCGGGCATAGTCGGCGCTGACCAGTGGTTTCGTTTCGTAGCCGAGGATACCGGCAAGAGGCCCCTTGGCCGCTGCGGCGAACAGGCGGTTGACCTGCTCGGCCGTGGTCTCGCGTTTCAGTTCGAACACGCAATCGGTCAACGAGGCATTCAGCACCGGTGCACGCACGGCATGGCCGTCGAGCTTGCCTTTGAGTTCCGGATAGATCAGTGCGATCGCGGTCGCGCTGCCGGTGGTTGTCGGCGCCAGGCTCAGCATTGCACTGCGCGCGCGCCGCAGGTCCTTGTGCGGTGCGTCGACCACCAGGTTGGTGTTGGTCGGGTCGTGTATCGTGGTGATCTGGCCGTGGCGGATGCCGAGCGCCTCGTGCACGACCTTGACCACTGGTGCGAGGCAGTTGGTCGTGCAGGATGCTGCGGTCACGATGCGATGCCGGCCCGCTTCGTACAGGTGCTCGTTGACGCCGACGACGATGTTGAGCACATCGCCGACCTTCACCGGCGCAGCGACGATCACGCGCTTTGCGCCACGCTCGAGGTGGCCTCGCAGGGTTTCGGGGGTAAGAAACCTGCCCGTGCATTCGAGGACCAGGTCGACCCCCAGATCGCCCCATGGAATCTCGCCGGCCGTGGCATGCGACGAAAAGCCCAGCTGACGCTCGCCGATCCGCACGACCGCATCGCCTTCGGCTTCGATGTCTTCGCGCCACCGTCCCTGAACGCTGTCGAACTCCAACAGATGCGCCGTGGCGGCAGCACCGCCTTTCAACTCGTTCAGGTGGACGACTTCCAATCGATTGCCCACTCGCGGGTCGTCCGACGGCCGATTCACGGCGCCCATCGCGGCGCGCATGGCCAGACGTCCGATCCGGCCCATACCATTGATACCTACTCTCATCGCTGTCATGACCTCGTGCCTTTCCTGATAGTGCGATATTTCCAGCAATTTCGAATCATAGGTAGCCAATATGACGGATTCGTGACAACAGCGACCGGTCCTCGCGATAGGTGGCATCCAGGCGAAACAGACCGTCCGCCATCCGTTGGATGACCTGCGAGACGCCGCTGGCATTCATATCGCTGCAGTTCGTGGCCGAGAACAACGCATGCGAGCCGTCGAACGAAACCGTCGCGAGTGTCGCGAAGCCGTCCCAGTCGCCGTTGTGTGCCAGCACCGGTCGGGCATTGTGATTGATGGCCATCCAGCCCAGCCGGTAGGTGTCCGGCTCTGTTGCGAGCCGACGAGTGACGTATGTCGCGGGCAATGGATGGGCTCGTCCAGCGAAGGCGGCGGTTCTTGTCCGGAAGCAGGAACGTCGTCTACATTGCGGAACTCCGGAGGCTGGATTCCGCGTCAATGCCGATGAAACTATGGCAATGCTTGAGAGCTCTCAAGGTCCGAGCCCGCGTCGATCGACACGAGGCAGACGCACGACGAAGCGGACGCCAAGGCAATCGATACCGTCGGCGAGGGTCACCTTGCCGCCGACTCGCGAACATTCGGTACGTATGAGCGCAAGGGCCTCGTCGACCGCCGCCAGATTCAGCCACTGGCCGCCAGGCGCGCCATCGATCGATGGCGCGTAGCCGACCATCGTGCTCTCTATTGGCGACGCCGCGGTAAACGTCGATTCATCCCTGAAATGTCTGGGCGGACTCTGCCCTTCAACGCTTCTTCGGCCGACCGACCGCGATCGGTTCGAGGCGATTCAGCGCCTTGATCAGTTCTGGCGTCGACATGGCAGCCAACGCATGAAGACCCGCGCGCAGCAGTTCGCTTTTCTTGGTCGCGCGCTGGGCCGACAAGGTCCTGGACTTGAGCGTCGCGACCAACGCGAAATCGGCCTCCGGCATCGTAAAGCTGTCGCGCACTGGCTTGCCGCGGTGCTTCTTCGGCTTGGTGATCTTCGACGAATCGATCGTACCGCCTCCATCGCGTGCAAGTGTGACACTGGCGCGCTCGTCAGCCATGGTGCGATGCGAGGCCACATCCTGCCTGCCCTTCCTCGGCTTGACGGCCTTGGTTGTCTTGCTTGAAACAGCTGTTTTGGGTGCCTTGACGGTGCTGCCTTTCTTGACCGCCTTAGCCGACTTGGTCCCTTTCGGCGACTTGCTTGCTCTGATCCGCTTGCCGGTCGTTGCCGAAGCGACTTTCTTCACGGATGTGACCGTGGCCGCCGTCTCGGTCGATTGGTCTGGCCCGATCGGTACCGATGCCGCCTTGCTGGTAGGCACCGACGCTTGCGGCGCGTCAGTTGGGGCGGTAGTGGCATCGACGCGCGCGCCAGTGCTGTTCATTGCAAGAAAGTTTTGATTGTCCAAGGTGGTTGTCCCGGATGCAATTCGGTTGATGGCATAAAAGTATAAATAGTATATACATATAATTCAAGCCTGAATGTTTACATTGTTGATGCGCGTACCGAGGCTTGTCGAGAGACGTTAACCGCAAATCACGGCCCCAAAGATCGTCTTCATCGTTCGATCGAATTTGCGATGAAATGTCTTCTCGCCTTCATGTTTTGGCAGCTCGGAAACATCCACCGCGACAGTCTGGGCGGCGAATTCAGTGCGCCAGGCCAGCCACTCGAGGAACATCGCCTGTGTTTCATCGGCGCACACCGTCACGCCTGGGTCGGGATGTTCGCGATCGGCAGGAGTCGGCAGCGACAGGGCGCCACCGAGTCCGGCGAGGTGTGCGCCAACGCCGCTTTCCAGCACGTTGCTGTCGCGCGATTGTCCAAGCAAGGCGAACAGCGGTCGAAGCGCTGCGACGAGCTTGTCGGGTGGCGTCGGGACCCAGCCGTCGAAACTGCGCAATGCGCTGCACAGTCGCCGGATACCGATTCTGAGTTGGTGCACGTCATCGGCACCGCGCGAAGGTTCGCTGTCGAGCTGGAGGCGAGTTCGAACTCGAGTTCGCGGATGCGCAGGGTGTTTCGGTCGGTTACGAAACGCCCTTCGTCGAACGCCACCTCGACCACGGCATTGTTGGTGCGCACGATGCGCGCGCAGCGCCGTACCTTGGTCTGAAAAGTGACCTCGATCTCGATGCCGTCTTTCTGTGCCTTGTTCACCAGGCGCAGCAGCTGGTCTCCGACGGGCGTACCCGCGTGCTGCAATGCATCGTGGCCGGCGTCGGGCCGAAATACCTCGTGTTCGAAACGCTCGAGGGCGTCAGCGCTTCCGCCCTTGAGCGTTTGTACCCAGCGCCTTTCGGGCACTCGCAGGGACGGCGAATCTGAGTTCGACCTCGGTCGGCCCCGTCACGGCAGTTTCGCCTCGAAGGTGCAGCAACCACTCGGTTCAACCTGCCACCTGACAATCAGACATTGCGGCTCGCGCCGTTGCAACGCCGCCGAGCCACAGGACGAACTTGCGATGCTCGAGTACGGTAGGCGGCTTGGCAGCGCCTCGTTTCGTCGACCCGGCGCACACTCCCTGGTCGATATAGACGTACGAGTTGTGAACCGTGATTCGAGGGAGCGGCGAGTGACCGACATACGTGACGGGCAAAGTACTTAAGGGAGTCGGACTGAAATCGACCACGTGCCGCCCGAACGCGAGCTCGAGCATGTCCAACCCCGACGCGGTGGCGATATTGTGACGCGATGTCGCGCTGGCATCCGCCTCATGGATCGGGATCCTCCGGGATTCGAACAGATGATGCTGGCGAGAAACGAGTGGGTGAAGATCGCCATGCATCACATTGCAGGGGACGTCGTCCTGTACGTGTATCGCCAGGGGCAGCGCCGCAGCGCGTTCGACAAGCCTCATGAAAGCCTTGCGATAGGTCGAAATCGCGCGACCGACCCACGCGCCGCTGCAGCCCGACGCATAGGACTTGCGCGAATGGACCCGGCTGCTGTAATACCCCAGGTAGTTCAACAACATCAGTTCATGATTGCCGAGCACTGCATGAAACCAAGGCTCGTCGATCAACGCCAACGTCTCGAGCGAATCGGGTCCGCGGTCGATCAAGTCGCCGACCGACAAGACTCGGTCACGACTCGGGTCGAAGGCGATCCGCTCGAGTTCCAGTTCGAACAGTGCGCGGTGGCCGTGCAGATCGCCAACGATCAGATCGCGCCCAGCGGAGTTCGCAGGGAGGGTCAGGCAGGCGGTGATTTCGCGCAGTTTCATCTAATCGTGTTGTCTCGGTACGTCTGACGG
Organism: Burkholderiaceae bacterium; assembly: GCA_041736455.1. Lineage (GTDB taxonomy): Bacteria > Pseudomonadota > Gammaproteobacteria > Burkholderiales > Burkholderiaceae_E > JAUIAI01. Next base: position 5,202 of record JBGSTN010001020.1, read on the forward strand.
CCACAGACAATAACGCTGCAATATGAAACTTTGTGGTCAGTGTGGTTGATCAATCGAATCGAGATCGTTCAGACGACGCTGCCCCAGGAGCTACCTGGCCTCCACGACCCCTTCGCCGGTGGAACCACGATCTCGCTGGAAGCAACGCTGTGCCGATCCTGACTCCAGCACCTCATCGACATACAGCTTCCGGACCAGAATCATCACGACGACCATCAATGGGGTTGCTAGGATCACGCCCATGAAGCCGAACAGAAGTCCGAAAACGACCACGGCAATGACACCGAGAACCGGCGGCAACGCCACGGCCCATCGTTGCACGAATGGCATCAGCAGATTTCCCTCGATCTGCTGGATGGCGACACAGAGCACTGCAACGTACAACGCAGTATCCGGCCCTTCGATGAAGGCAAGGGCGACCGCCAGTAGCCCTGATGCGATGGGACCGAAGAACGGAATGAACGCAAATATTCCAGCGATAACCCCCAGTGAGAGTGCGATCGGGGAACCCAGAAGGGCCAAGCCGATGGCCGTGGCTATGCCAACGAAAACCATGGAGACCGCTTGCCCGACGAGCCAACTGCCCAGGCCCTCTCCAGCGGCGGCCAAGGCGGATTCGACCCGGGGACGGTAATCCACCGGAATCAGGCGAACCAGTCCTTTGCGATACAGCGCTGGATCTGCCGTCAGGTAGATGCCGAGAATCACCATCAGACCCGCATTGCCCAATGCGCCGATGGTTGTCCCAGCGGCTCCACCGATACGCTCGAATGGTATGCCGTAGTCGAGGGCGTCGTTCCACACTCGATCGAATTGCCTGCCCGAGGTCTGGTCATCAAGCCATTTCCTGGCGGCCTCGGTCGCTGCAGGCAGCCTCTTCCAGAGTTCATCGAACTGGGCAGCGAGCTGGTCGCCCAGCAGCCAGGCGACCACTGCAGCGATCACCAACAACACGAAAACCGTTGCCGCGACTGCCCACTGCCGGGGCACGCCGCCATGGCGTTGAACGCGATCGGATACCGATCGAAGGACCGTCGCGAAGATCACGCTGCCGAACAGAAGCAGGAACACCTCTTTGATCTGCCAGGTCAGCAGGACCATGACGACGACAGCGACCGCGAACAGGATAGGCCGGACATAGTGGCTGGCCGATTGCGAAGTCGAATTCACGTCTCGTGGGACCTTCATCGAAACCGAATGTTTCCACGACGCAAGTCAATGAATCGACGCGTCATTCGCACCCGATCCGGGCGGCGATTCTTTCTTGTGTCGTGCGGCATTTCAGATGATCAGACTGAATACGCCGGTAACGACCAGCAGTCCGATCAGAAAGATGATGCCGATGATCCAGAAAAGAACTTTCAACATGGTTCGCTCCAAAACGTCTCGAGTCGTTTCGATCGGCAAGATCTATTCCCAGTTTGTTGCACCGCGATCGTTTTCGCTGCCAAAGGTCGTGCGGGCGATCGCTAGACTCCAGTTCTGAAGACACTCAACAGTGTTTCCCCGGTGGCGAGCAGCTTCTCCTCTTGCGACGTGACGCCGAACAGTTCGCACGCCGTGAATACCTGTGTCTTGCCCGCCTTGACGACTCGCGCGCGTGCGATGAAATGTTCGCCCATCAGGCGGGCTGCGGCAGGTAGCTCGGCGTGGACGCAGTCATCCCTTTCTTGACCTGCTGCGTCAGCGCATCGGCCAGTACTTCTTGTTGCTCTGCTTCAAGCCCGTCGAGCGCGCGAGATCGACGATGTCCTCGGGACTCGACTTCGGAGCGTCAACGCCCCGCGTGAGATCGGTGTCGACGTAAGCCATTTGCAAACCCAGCTCGTGCGTCCGTCGCGCCGCCAACTCATGGCGAAGGGCCTTGGTGAGCGACCGTGCGGCGGACTTGCTGGCCGAGTCGGCGGCGAGTTCGCCGCCGTTTACCCACCAGGCAACGGAAAGCACATTGATCAGGCCACCACTGCCGTTGGTCTCGAGCACCGGTGCGAAGGCCTGGATCATTCGCAGTACGGTGAAGAAGTTGGTCTCGAACATGCGCCTGGCAATGTCTTCGCTGTCGACCGCCAGAAAGCCGCCCAGCTGCGCGATGCCCGCGTGAGATTTCTTGTTGTGGGCGTCGAGAGGGCACGGCTGCTGCCAGGCCAGATGCCGGAAAGCAATCGATCGACCTGGCCTGGGTGCCCGGCGGGCGATCAGGTTTGCAAGGGGCGTTAAGCGCATGGACACCACGACCTTGCCCTTGGCGCGGCCGCCTTCGACGTGGGCCAACGCTTCGTTGGTTGACGCAAACGGGTAGACCTTGTCGATCACCTGGCGGATCGAGCCACCATCGACGAGCCGTGCGATCTCTTCCTGTAGTCGACGACGATGTCGGCGCCCAGGCGTCCGACCAGGTCCGCGTTGGCGATGCTGGTCGTTGTGGCGACGCGGCACCCCAGTTCCGGATGGGCGACGTGGCCCTTGGACAAGTAGGCCTGCAGCATGGCGGACAGGGCTTTTGATGGTGGTGCATGGGCGACCACCTCCGCCGCAGCGGCCACCGACTCGGCGCCGGCCCGGTCCGCCGCTTCGGCCAGCATCGCGTCGCGTGAG
>JBGSTN010001045.1:0-1527 GCA_041736455.1 Burkholderiaceae bacterium
CGAACTGCGCGCCGGTGATCTGATCGAGCGGGTCTACCTGGGCCACGGAGAGTCCCGCGCAGCCGACGATTCGGCCACTGAGCCGACGAATCGTGCCGATCCACCGGGCGTGGGCTGAGCCGTCGTGCCGCGCGCTTCGGACAGCAGTTCGGTGCAGAAAGTCTGCAGCATCCTGCGCGCGCTGTCGTCGCCGCAACCGCTGCGACTGGCCGACGTGTGTGCGGCCACCGGTCTGAACAAGTCCACGGCATTGCGCATTCTCGACAATCTGTCGGAGGAGGGCTTCATTGCCCGGGATGCGCAGTCCAAACGCTTTCAGCTGGGCGATGCAGCGCTCGCTCTGGGCATCGCGATGCAGCATCGCGATCACGTGACCAAGCGCGCGCGCGCCTGGCTGGTCCGGCTGGCCGGGCTCGCCGGCGACACCATTCTGCTGTCGACCAGGCAGGGCATCGAGTCTGTCTGCATCGACCGGGAGACGGGCTCCTATCCGATCCGCGCCGACTACCTCGACATCGGCAGTCGGCGTCCGCTGGGTGTCGGGGCCGGCAGTCTCGCGTTGCTCGCCTGGCTGCCCGATGACGAAGTGCGAGAAATCGTCGACCGCGTGATGCCGGTCATCGTGACACGCTATCCGCGCATCGATCGCCTCCTGCTCGAAGACGAGATCGCGCAATCACGCGCGAGAGGCCACACGATGTTGTTCGATGTCGTCGTGGAGCGCATGGGCGGCATCGGCGTGCCGATCTTCGCGAACGATGGACGGGTGGTGGCCGCGCTCAGCCTGGCCGCCCTCAACGAACGGATCACGATGCGACTTGCGACGCTCGTGCCTGCACTGCGTGAAGCAGCGCTCGCCATTGCCGCGAACCTGTCGCCGGGTGCCACGAAGACGTCGGCAGGGGGCCTGCCGACGGGCGCGACAAAGACGTCTGCGGGGAACGTGCCGACCGGTGTGACGAAAAGGGCCTCGCGATGACATGCCAGACCTCGATCGGCGTCGAACGAACGTCGACAGCCGGAGGTTCGCGATGAGCTATCTCGTAGGCACGGGTGTGACGCGCTATGGTCGCCACGAGGGCCGCAGCACGCTCGACCTGATGAGTGCCGCCGCGACGGTGGCGCTTGACGACAGCGGACTCGCGCGGCAAGAAATCGACGGTCTGCTGTGCGGCTATTCGACCACGATGCCGCACATCATGCTGGCTACGGTGTTCGCCGAGCATTTCGGTTTGAAGCCCGCCTATGCGCATGCGATCCAGCTTGGCGGCGCAACGGGCTTCGGGCTGGTGATGCTGGCCCATCTGCTGGTGGAGTCCGGCGCGGCGCAACGCGTGCTGGTCGTGGGCGGCGAGAACCGGATGACGGGCCAGAGCCGCGACTCGGCCATCCAGACCCTCGCGCAGACCGGGCACCCAGTCTATGAAGTGCCGCTCGGCCCGACGATACCGGCCTACTACGGACTGGTCGCGTCACGCTACATGCACAGGTTCGGGACGAGCGCGACGGACCTCGCCGAACTGGCCG